>NZ_DJBB01000068.1:428-51022 GCF_002429865.1 Empedobacter sp. UBA5987 | reverse complement strand
TTAATCTTATTTGGATTAATAAAGTAATACCAAAAGATTGTATAAACGAAATTCGAAACACGAAAAACGAATTTCGAAGTCAATAATGTCAAGAAATACTAGGAACTAATACCTATTTAAAAATATTAGGGTGACTATAGCTGCAGGGCTCACCTCTTCCCATTCCGAACAGAGAAGTTAAGCCTGCCTGCGCCGATGGTACTGTACTTACGGGAGAGTAGGTCGTCGCCAGTTTTTATCAAAAGCCTCAAGATTATTTTCTTGAGGTTTTTTTGTGGCTATACTTTTTTGTAAAATGTATTAAGTAAAATGTAAGTTTACTTCAACGCATCTCCAAACTATATTTTATAAAAAAAGAAGCTTGCTTTCATCCAACAAGAGGCTTCTAATTAGTCAACGAGAAGCTTTTTTTTGATAAAAAGGAAGCTTCCTTTTTACAACTAACTCAGAACTTACTACTCATAACTCGAAAACACCTCTATTATAATCTCTTTAAGGGATACTTTTGTTTACATCTTTATTCTGTAAGTCTTAAATCTTACGTCTTATAACTTAAGATTCTTCATTTCGCTACGTTCCAAGTAAAGTATTATTTTTGTTTATAATTTAAATTTAACAAGCGAACTCCCAAATTTATTATTTTTACTCAAAACCTAAACATTATGGAAGAAAATCAGTTTGATAATCAATTGTTACCAAAGGAAAGTTGGTTTAAACGCAATTGGAAATGGGTAGTGCCTATTGGCTGTTTGTCGTTTGTGATTTTATTTTTTGGATTGTTAATTGGAGGCGCCTTTTGGGGTTTTAGCAAGTTAACTTCAGATAATGATGTGACGAAACATGCGATCAATATTATTAATCAAAATCCTGAAGTTCAGAAGAAATTGGGTAAGGATGTTAAAACGAATGGAATGTTTAGTGGAAATATTTCTATTACAAATAATACTGGAGAAGCTAATATTTCTGTTCCGGTAAAAGGTACAAAAGGTTCTGGAACTGCAATTATTGTTGGAGAGAAAGAATTTGATAAATGGAATTATGAAAAGATTGCGGTTCAGGTTGATGAAACGGGTGAAGTGATCGAAATAAATAAAGTAAAAGAATAAGCTAACGAATGAGTTAGCTTTTTTTGTTTAGCTATTATTGATAAAGATTTAATTGTTTATTCAAAATAATAATTTTACTTTTGATTAACATTTGGTGCGAACTTAATCGTTCGGTAACAGGGAATCAGGTGAAAATCCTGAACAGACCCGCTGCTGTAAGCTCCATATTTTTTAGATACATATATCCACTGTTCGTAGAATGGGAAGGATTTTTAAAAAAGGAGTAAGTCAGAAGACCTACCAAAATGATAAATGTTGAATGCTTTCGGGGACTAAAGCGTGAAGTTCAAATTTTGGATAGGTTCTTCCTTTCAATACTTCTCCATACACTCTCGTTAGCAACAATTGATTATTGCTAAATGAGAAATCTAAAAACTATAATTATTTGTTGCAGCTTGATTTTGCTTTCATGTCGGATTGCCTCTGCGCAAATTATTAATGATAGTATTTTAGAGCTTCAGCAAGTTAATATCCTAAAAAATAATATAAAAGCCGTTGTTCCTGTTCAGGAATTGAAAGGAGAGCAACTAGAGGCTTTAAATAGCCATTCTGTGGCAGATGCTGTTCGTTTTTTTGCAGGTGTACAAATCAAAGATTACGGTGGAGTTGGAGGTTTAAAAACTATTGATATTCGTGGGATGGGATCTCAACATGTCGCAGTTTTTTATGATGGAATTCAATTGGGAAATGCGCAAAATGGAATTGTCGATTTAGGGAAATTTTCTTTAGACGATATGGAAGTGATTTCTTTATATAATGGTCAAAAAAGTAATATTTTTCAATCAGCGAAAGATTATGCTTCTGCTTCTGCTATTTATCTTCAAGCCAAAAAACCTGTTTTTACTGGTGAAAAAAAAACAAATGCTACACTCCGTTATAAGCTAGGTTCGATTCAATTAATCAATCCTTCTATTCGTATTGAACAAAAAATTACCGATAGATTATCAGCTGTTTTGAGTGCGGAACATGTTAAAACTAATGGTGTATATAAATTCCGTTATCAACGTAAAAATTTGGATGGAACAACTGCATACGATACAGTTTTGAAACGTAGAGATGGACAAGTTGATGCAAAACGTTTGGAATTGGGATTGATCGGAAAAGGAAATCAATCGAATTGGAATGTAAAAGGATATTTGTATGATTCGGATCGTGGAATTCCTGCCGCAATTGTTCGTGGTCGATTTGATGGACGTGGACAAACTTTGGTTGATCGAAATTACTTTGTTCAAGGAAAATATGAGAAACGATTCAGAAACTTTCAATCGAAAATAAACGCAAAATTTGCTTACGATTTCACTCATTATACAGATACAGTTTCAACCGTAAAAACAGAAAATAAATACACACAACGCGAGTTTTATGTTTCTTGGGCAAATCTTTATTCGATTACAGATAATTGGGATGTGAATGTTGCAACAGATTATCAGTTTAATAATATGGGAACTGATTTAAAGAATTTTTCTTTTCCTACTCGTCATACAAATCTTGTTGCTATCGCGTCAACTTATCGTCTTGGAGGTTTGAGTTTGCAAGGAAGTTTATTGGGAACTTTTGTAAAAGAATCAGTAGAAATGAACACAAGTGCTCCAGATAAAAATGTATGGACGCCAACAATTATCGCCAATTATCAACCATTCAAATCTCATGATTTTAATATCAGAGCATTTTACAAACGTATTTTTAGAATGCCAACGTTCAACGATTTGTATTATACAAATATTGGTTATTCTAATCTTCGACCAGAATATTCAACGCAATATAATGTTGGTTTTAACTATTCTAAAACAACTCCAAATTTCTTAAAAAATATTACGATTCAAGCCGATGCTTTTTATAATGAAGTAACTGATAAAATTGTTGCTGCGGCTTCAGGAAGTTTGTTTCGTTTTACGATGCTCAATTTGGATGAAGTTAGAATAAAAGGGTTGGATGTTAAAATTCGTTCAGCATTCCAACTAGGAGAAATAGAAGTTTCACCAATGCTTAATTACGGTTTTTTGCAAGCCTTAGATTATTCGAATTCGAAAAAAAGTTACTACAAAAATCAAATTCCATATACTCCAAAACATAGTGGCTCTTTTGTTTTAGCTGCTTCTTATAAAACGTGGAATTTTAATTACAGTTTTATTTATGTTGGAGAACGTTATAATGTTCATCAAGATAATATTAAAATAAACCATCTTAATCCTTGGTTTACAAATGATTTAGGAATACATAAAGAATTTAAGTTGAATCAAAATTTGTTCAAAGTTTCTTTTGAATTAAATAATATTTTGAATCAACAATATGATGTGGTTTTAAATTATCCAATGCCGGGAAGACAATTCAAACTAATACTAAGCGCAAACTTATGAGAAATTTCAAACAATTATTCGTCTGTTTTTTAACAGCAATCACTTTTTATGCTTGTCAACAAGACACTTATTTGATCGAGAAAGAGGAAGAAGGTGTAACCAATCCCGAAAAAACTGATGTCGTTGGTTTTTATTTGCTTAATGAAGGAAATATGGGAAGCAATATGGCTACGGTTGATTACATGGATTTTACAACAGGAACTTATAATAGAAACATATATGCAACCGTAAATCCTACTATGGTAAAGGAATTGGGTGATGTTGGGAATGATATCAAAATATATGGAAATAAGTTATATGCGGTTATCAACGTATCAAATTTTATCGAAGTAATGGATGCAAGAACAGCCAAACATTTGGGAACAATTCCTTTGGAAAATGGACGTTACATCACGTTTGCAAATGGTAAAGCGTATGCATCTTCGTATGCTGGTCCTGTTACGCTTGATCCGAAAGCGCCTTTGGGAAAAGTGGTCGAAATTGATACGATTAATTTATCGGTTACACGACAAGTGACGGTAGGTTATCAGCCAGAAGAATTAGAAGTTGTTGGGAATAATCTGTATGTAGCAAATTCAGGTGGTTATCGAGTTCCTGAGTATGATAAAACAGTTTCTGTGATTGATTTATCAACATTTAAAGAAACCAAAAAAATTGATGTTGAAGTAAATCTTCATCGCTTAAAAAAAGATGCAGATGGTGATTTATATGTGACTTCTCGTGGTGATTATTACAACGTTCCTTCAAATTTATATGTGTTAGATAGTAAAACGCATCAAATCAAAAAGAAATTTGATATTCCTGTTTCTAACTTTACGATTGTTGATAACAAACTCTATTATTATTCAAACGAATTTAGTTACACAACTTTCGAATACACAAAAACTTATGGCGTAATTGATACTAAAACAGAACAAATTATTAACAAAACATTGGTCAATGATCCTGTTATTAATGAAATTGAAACGCCTTACGGAATTGCTGTAAATCCTCAAACCAAGGATCTTTTTCTAACCGATGTCGGAAATTATGTTTCGATGGGTTACATCTATTGTTTTGATAAAAATGGTGCTTTTAAATGGAAAACTGCTGCCGGAAATATTCCAGCTCATTTTGCTTTTGTCTATAAATAAAATTTACATATGAAATATTCTAAAATCTTACTAACCGCACTAAGTTTTGCTTTGATACAAAGCTGTAGTGATGATGAAAACATTATCGAGACAAATCCTGATAATGCTACTTTACAAGCATCTTATGATGCAACACGCTTAAAAATTGTTCCAATCGAACCAACTATTGCAGGTTTCGAGAATGCAACATATACATGGAAACTTGGCAATGAAATTATAGGAAATGAGAAAACTTTAGGTTTCGTTTCTGATAAAGTTGGTGCTTATGATTTGACATTAGAAATAAAATCAGGAACTACATCTAAAACAGTTAAAACGAAGGTTAATGTTACACAAGAATCAGCAACTTATAGTAAATACATTTCTCAAGTCTTTGATTTTTTACCTTCAGTTGGGCAATTTACCAATAAACTTCCTCTCTTTGAAGCAGGTAATACACAAGCAGAAATGACGACTAAAGCAGGCAAAGAATTGATAGGAAAAGAAACGGGTATGATTTCTTTAGGAGGATACGGAGGATATGTGGTATTTGGTTTTGACCATACAATTATGAACCAACCAAACAAACGCGATTTTAAAGTTTTAGGAAATGGTTTTGCTGGATCTTCTGAACCTGGAATTGTGATGGTAGCATATGATAAAAATAAAAATGGAAAACCAGATGACGATGAATGGTACGAAATCGCAGGAAGTGAGTACACGAATCCAAATACAATAAAAAATTATAGTATTTCTTATCAAAAACCAACTGAAGAAGATAAAATACCTAATCCTGAATATGTAAAATGGACAGATAATCAAGGAAATTCAGGTTATAAAACTAAAAATAGTTATCATAAGCAATCATATTATCCATTGTGGTTTGGTTCGGATCAGTTAAAATTTACAGGTACACTTTTACCTAATAATTATACCGAAAACAATGGAATTTGGAAAGGAAAACAATACTCATATGGTTATGTAGACAATGCACCAAATAACAGCGAAGATTCAAATATTGATATTGATTGGGCTGTTGATAAAAATGGTAATCCTGTTAAATTATTAGGAATCGATTTTATCAAAGTTTACACAGCAACTAATCAAGAAGCAGGTTGGTTAGGCGAAATTTCAACAGAAGTAATGGGTGCTTACGATTTACATCTATAATTAACACTAAATATTTTTTATAAACCGTCGAGTTGTTACGATGATGAGACGGTTTTTTTACAATTATTTCATCAATATGAAGACTATAAATTTACAATTTCCAAAAAAACTTTTTTTTAATCTATTAATCATCGCGTCATCTATCACATTTTTGTCATCATGTAATGATGATGATTATAAAAATGAGGTAGTTGAGTTAAAAAAATACCAAACATTAGATGTTTCTAAGTTCGATCTTTCGAAAGGAATTTCAACTTCTGGAGGTAAAATTTGGGAAGGAACATATAAAGAAGATACAGATTTAATTTTAGGAATTTTCAAACTAAAGCATACTGCTTGGCCCGAATATTTAACATGGATGGGATTTACTGTTTCTAATAGTAATGATAATTCTGATCAAATAAAGAATGAAGGAGGTTGGTTAGATAATCAATGGGGAACAATGGCAAAAGGTGGTGCTGACGGACAAGGAACGCCTTTTTTGGTTTCTTTTGCAGATCATAAACCATCAGAAAAAGTTTTGAAATATGGAGAAGAAGTTAAGATTGACAGATTTTCTAGTGTAGTAGAAATTTTGGATATGGCGAATAAATATAAAGCCAAAAGTGTAAAATTAGCGATTAGTCCTTGGTCTTACTATGGAATTATGAACGGGGATGCTTATGCAAGAAAATTTGAAAAAGGAGATTATTTCGCTATTCATATTTATGGAGTTTCGGCTAATAAGCAATTAACAACAGAAAAACCTGTGACACATTACTTTGTTGATTTCAGAAATGGAGTAAATAACATTTCAACAACTTGGCAAGATGTTGATCTTTCGTCTTTAGGAGAAGTCAAGTATTTAATGTTTTTCTTAGAAACAACCGATGTAGGAAATTGGGGAGCAAATACAGCATTATACTTTACAATGGATAAATTAAAAGTAGAAAAAATTCAATAAATCTCATTTCTAAATATTTTTATCCGAGGCTGTCATTTTTGGATGATGGTTTCGGATTTCTAAAAAACAAACAATACATGAGAAAATTTTTACTTTCGATTTTTACAATTGCTGCATTTCAAACAAGTTTTGCACAAACAAAAGAATATACAAATGGTGTTTTTATTCTGAATGAAGATTGGTTTGGTCATACAAATGGATCAATTAATTTTATGAATCTAGATTATTCTATCGATTATAATATTTACAAAACTGTGAATACCAATGAAGAATTAGGAGTTACGCCTCCTTTTGCAACAATTTATGGTGATAATTTTTACATTGTTTCGAAACAAGGAAATCGTTTAGTTGTTGCAGATTCGAAAACTTTACAGAAAAAAGCCAGTTTTGAAACAATTGGTGGAGACGGAAGAAGTTTTGTAGGTGTTGATGCTAAAACAGGATATTTAGGAACTTCAAGTGGACTTTATTTGTTTGATATTGAAAACTTGAAATTAGGATCTTTAATTGAAGGTGCTGATAAATTTGGTGCTTTAGCAAATATTATTCGAACTTCTACTTATGTTTTTGCCGTAACTCAAAAGGGTGGAATATTAGTAATTGATCCAAACACTCACAAAATTAAGCAAACGATTGCTGGAAGTTTTATTTCTGTAGTTCAATCTAAAGATGGAAATGTTTGGGGAGCATTGGCAAATAAATTGGTTAAAATAAATCCTGTGACTTTAGAAACAACAGAAATCTTGATTCCAACGAAAACAATTCCGAATACTTGGGGAGCGTGGAATGCAGGAAGTTTTTGTGCATCAACAAAAGAAAATGTGATTTACTTTTTCCCAGGTTCTGGTTGGTCTGTTAGTCCTACAATTGTAAAATATGATGTGGATAAAAATGAATTCAATGAGAATTTTGCTACAATTCCTGGTCAAGATGAGCAATATAAACAAGTTGTTTATGGAGCTGGTTTACGCGTAGATCCTGTGTCAGATGAATTAATTGTAACAACAACAGAAAATGGATATGGAACACATTACCAAAAAAACTGGATCCATAAATTTGATAATAAAGGAAATTTAACGAAAACAATTCCTTTAAATGATTATTATTGGTTTCAATCTTTACCTGTTTTTCCAGATAATGCAGCACCAATTATTAATGATTTAGAAACAACTTATCATATCAATACAGCAACAACAATTGATTTGAAAGATAAAGTTTCTGATTTAGATAATTTATCAGCAGCAATTGTAAAAGATTTAGAAATTATTGAAAATGATGATGTAGCTGAAATTTCGATTAATGATAAGGAAGAATTAGTGATTAATCCACTAAAAAATGGAACAGCTAAAATTAAACTTTCTTTCAATTCGAATGGAAAAGTTGTTTCACAAAACATCACAATTTCATCAGCCGTTTTAGGTACAAATGATTTAGCTAAATCTGTTGTAAATGTTTATCCAAATCCTGTTAATAATGTATTGTTTATTGAAACAAATGAAGCTTCAAAAGCCGAAATTTTCGCTATTACAGGAACTAAAATGACAGAGAAAACACTTCAAAAAGGGAAAAATCAATTAGATGTTTCCTCTTTACCAAAAGGTGTTTACATCATAAAAGTTAACAATTCTACTTTCAAGGTAATCAAAAAGTAGTGTGTTATTTATTTGTGGAAAAAAGGTTGAGCATTGCTCAACCTTTTGTTTTTTTTTTTAAATATTGATTCCGTACGTATTTTTTATTTCAGCCATCACAAAAGAGCTGTGCGTACTCCCGATGCTTTCTAAAGCGCCCAATTTATTGAAAACAAAATCTTGATATTGCTTCATATCCAAAACTTGTACTTTTAAGATAAAATCATATTCGCCCGAAATATTATAACATTCCACCACTTCATCAATCAACAAAATATCTTCCACAAGTTTATTCCCAATCGTGCGATCATGTTGTTTTAGCTTAATGCTGCAAAAAACCATAAAGCCTTTGTTCAGCTTTTCTGCATCCAAAACCGCTCTATAATTTTTGATATAACCTTGTTGTTCCAACCTTTTTATACGTTCAAAAACGGGTGAAGGAGATAAATTAACTAAAGCAGCAATTGCTTTTACTGTCAATTTCGAATCTTTTTGTAGAATTCTTAATAATTCTAAATCGGTTTGATCTAATGTTTCCATCCAAATAATATTCTTTTCAACACGATATTTTATCGTTGTTTAAGTGTTTTGTTTTGTAAAAATATTAATAATAAGTTGTATAATCTTATTTTTTCAAGTTTTACAATCGTTTATTTTGTCTTGTTACATTTGTAAAGAAATAAACAACAAATTATTGGGGAATCGTGTGAGAATCACGAGCTGTCGCGCAACTGTAAGTAATGCAAATTACAAGTCAGATTACCAATAGAAACAAAAGATGATACTTTCGCGATTTGAAGTCAGTCTGTCACAATAGGTTTACTATTTATCAACTCGCGTTTGTGTTTTTGAACATTAAAAAACAATCAAAATGCAAACACAAATTTTAGGTTATCCAAGAATTGGCGCTAACCGTGAACTAAAAAAAGCCTGCGAAAACTATTGGGCAGGTAAAATTGAACTACAAGCTTTATTGCAAACAAGCCGTACAATTACCAAACAAAATTGGGCATTGCAACAAGCTGCCGGAATTGATTTAATTCCGTGTAATGACTTTTCTTTTTATGATCAAGTTTTAGATTTTACGTTATCAGTTGGTGCAATTCCAGCGCGTTTCAATACGGTTGCGTTAAATAAAAAGAACACAGAATTAGACTTGTATTTTGCGATGGCAAGAGGTTATCAAAAAGATAATTTAGATATTACAGCGATGGAAATGACAAAATGGTTTGATACCAACTATCATTATATCGTTCCGGAATTTGTAAAAAATCAAGAATTTAAATATTTCTCAAACTCAATTGTAAACGAATTTATCGCTGCAAAAAAAGAAGGTTTTAATCCAAAAACTGTTTTAATTGGACCGATTACGTATTTATTATTAGGAAAAGAAAAAGAAGAGGGATTTGATCGAATTGATTTAATTCAGAATTTATTGCCAGTTTACTTTGAAATTATTCATGATTTAATCAATCATGGAGCAAATACAATTCAGTTCGACGAACCTTTTTTAGCTTTAGATTTAGACGAAAAATCGAAAACAGCTTATCAAGAAGTTTACAAAAAAATAAGAAAAGAATTTCCTCAACTTACAATTCAGGTCGCAACTTATTTTGATGGATTGAAAGATAATACAGCTTTAGCAATCAATTTACCAATTGATATTTTGCATCTTGATTTGGTTCGTGACGAAAATCAAATCGATGAAATATTGAATCTAATTCCTTCTCAATTAAAACTTTCTTTAGGTTTAGTTGATGGTCGAAATATTTGGAAAAATGATTTTCAAAAATCGCTTTCAACCATAGAAAAAGTTGTGAACAAAATTGGAGAAAAACGTGTTATTATTTCAACATCTTGTTCATTATTACATTCGCCTTGTGATTTAGATTTAGAAACAAACGAAAAAAATCTTCCGACAACAATCAAAGATTGGTTTGCATTTGCGAAGCAAAAATTAGAAGAAGTTGCTTTCTTAAAAAATTATTTTTCAAACCCGAATGACGAAAAATTGATTCAACAATATGAAGCGAATCAATTCTCTATTAATAATAGAAAAAATTCTCAATTAATTCATCAAACTCAAGTTAAAGAACGAGTAAATGCAATAAAAGATGAAGATTATAATCGTACAAATAGTTTTGGACAACGAAAAATTGTGCAACAAAATGTATTGAATCTTCCGCCTTTCCCAACGACAACAATCGGATCTTTTCCACAAACACAAGAGGTGAGAAGTTGGCGTGCGAAGTATAAAAAAGGGGAATTATCTGCCGAAGAATATGATACTTTATTGAAACAAGAAACCAAGCGTACAATAGAATGGCAAGAAGAAATTGGCATTGATGTTTTGGTACATGGTGAATATGAGCGAAACGATATGGTGGAATATTTTGGTGAAAAATTAGCCGGATTTGTTTTCTCTAAAAATGGTTGGGTTCAGAGTTATGGAACGCGTTGTGTAAAACCGCCGATTATTTTTGGTGATGTTTATCGCCCTGTTCCAATGACGGTTTATTGGTCGAAATATGCACAATCTATCACAGAACAAAAAGTAAAAGGAATGTTGACAGGACCGGTTACGATTTTGCAATGGTCTTTTGTTCGCGATGATCAACCAAGATCTACGACGTGTAAACAAATTGCATTGGCGATTCGCGATGAAGTTTCGGATTTAGAAAAAGCTGGAATTAAAATTATTCAGATTGATGAACCTGCAATTCGAGAAGGTTTACCATTGAGAAAAGATGAATGGCAAAATTATTTGAAATGGGCGGTTGATTCGTTCAAATTAGCTTCAAGTAATGTTGATAATTCTACGCAAATTCATACGCATATGTGTTATTCAGAATTCAACGATATTATTCAAAATATTGCTGATTTAGATGCGGATGTCATTACAATTGAATGTTCGAGAAGTCAGATGGAATTATTAAATGCTTTTTCAGATTTCAATTATCCAAATGATATTGGACCTGGAGTTTATGATATTCACTCGCCTCGCGTTCCGTCGAAAGAGGAAATGGTTGATTTGATAGAGAAAGCGGCAAAAGTTATTCCGGCAGATCAATTATGGGTAAATCCTGATTGCGGACTAAAAACGCGTCATTGGGAAGAAACCGAAAAAGCTTTAATTGAAATGGTTGCGGCGACAAAAGAATTAAGAAAAATATATACGCCAAAAGCGATTTAAGCTTAACATCCTACTTTTATGATTTAAGTAGTGTAGTGTTATTTATTTGTGAAGAAAGGTTGAGTAACGCTCAACCTTTTGTGTTTTAATAATAATTTATCGTTCGTTTTACAACATATTTCAATTCTCCATTAGTTGAAATAGAGGCTTTTATCCAATTGTTTTTCGAATCATATTCATACGAAACTTGATAAGAAGTTAAAACAGTTTGTCCATTTCGGAACGATTGTTTTTTAAAGTTGACAATTTCATTTTTCGAATCAAAATCAGCTTGATAGGCTAACGTTTTATTGGCATCAAATGATTGTAATTTAGAAATATTTCCATTCTCAAAAAACATTATTTTGCTCGAATTTCCAGCAATTTCTTCCTGAAAAATAGGCGTTTCTTTATCATAAATATAATACGATTTTCGTCCTTTTTTTCCATCAAAAGAAGTCATTTCATCCAAAACCAATAAACCATTTTTGTTATACGTCAAATTATTTTCACTAATTGTAGAACCTTCCACTTTTGTCGTGATTTTATTCAATTTATTCGAATAATTAAAAATCGTTTCATAATTAGATTTTGACGATTTCCCTTCGATTTTTTCTGTCAAGTTTATCAACCGATTTTTATTGTCATAAACGAAGTTTTTGTCCGAAGCAATTCGTTTTGGATCTTCACCATTGTTAATAACTGTATTCGTTTGTTTATCAATAAAATTAGAGTTATTGTAGTCGTAATTAACATAGTTATAAACAGCTAATTTTCCTTGATAATCCAAATAATTTGTTCGCTTTGTTAACAATCCTTTTTGATTAAATTCTAACGAAATTTGATTGTAAAATTCATTTTCTAAAAAAGGTAAAGTCGTCGAATTTCCTTTTGCATCTGTTGCTGTAGAAGTTATTTTTTCAACCTTTCCTTTCAAATTAAAATCGGCTAAAGTTGTTTTAACTTCATAATCATTCGTCGAAATTTTTTGTGCAAAACTACATGTCGAAACAAGAATTGTACATAAAAGTATAATAGGATGTTTCATGATTAATTATTTCTTCAATTCATACCAAAAGCAATCCAAATCCCACATGTCAAGATGAAAAGTTTCAGTGACTTCAAATCCCATTTTTTCTAACACATTTCGAGAAGCTTTATTATCAACATGCGTTATTGCGTTTAGTTTAATATGTGACATATTTTTTCTGTAAAAGTCCATGCAAGCTTCGGCAGCTTCAGTTGCATAACCTTTTCCCCAAGTTTCTTTTCTGTAACGATATCCGATATCAATAAAATCGAATTTATTATTCATCGATTCGCTTTCTATAATATATTTAAAACCAGTCCAACCAATCATTTTACCTGTTTCTTTTTCAACAACAGCAAGACGACCATGTCCAAGTTCTTCATATTGTTTTTGGATATCTTCAATAATTTCTTTTGTTTCTTCAATGGTTTGAATAGGTTCTGCTTTTAGAAATTCATGAACTTCTGGTTGTGAATCCATTTCAAAAAAATCTTGTAAATCATCAATCGTAATAGGTCTGATGATTAACCGTTCTGTTTCGAGTGTTGGTAAATATTTCATTTGAGTTATAGTTTTGATTAAAGATAGTATAAAATATAAAATCCTCGCAATTGCGAGGATTTTATCTATATTCTCAATACTAAAATCTAGTATCTAAAATCTTTTTTTATCCAACGATATTAATGATTTTTCCAGGAACAATAATAATGTTTTTCGGAGTACGATCACCCAATTGTTTGATTGTACGTTCGTCGTTCATTACAATTTCTTGAATTTCTTCTTTCGATAACGATAAAGGTAATTCTAACAAAAATTTCATTTTACCATTGAATGAAACTGGATATTCTTTAGCATCTGCAATCAACCATTTTTCTTCGAAAACAGGGAAATCTGCATGTGCAATTGACGTTTCATGTCCTAATTTTGACCACAATTCTTCTGCAATATGCGGTGCATAAGGAGAAATAATAATAGCCAAAGGCTCTAAAATTGCACGTTTAGTTGTTTTTAATTTTCCTAATTCGTTTGCAGCAATCATAAAAGTAGAAACCGATGTATTAAAAGAGAAATTGTTTACATCTTCGTCCACTTTTTTGATGGTTTGATGCAACACTTTCATTTCTTCTTTTGTTGGTTCATCTTCCGAAACAAAAAATGTTTCTTCTGTTCCTGAATGATATAATCTCCAGAATTTTTTCAAGAATGAATAAACTCCAGATAAACCTTGTGTATTCCATGGTTTAGACTGTTCAACAGGACCTAAAAACATTTCGTATAAACGTAAAGAATCTGCTCCATATTGATTACAAATATCATCAGGATTTAAGACATTGTAGTAAGATTTTGACATCTTTTCAACCTCGCGTCCTGTGATGTATTTACCATCCTCTAAGATAAATTCTGCATTAGCAAAATCTTCTCTCCAAGTTTTGAATTTTTCTGTATCTAATTCGTCGCCTCCATCTTTTAACAACTTAACATCAATACGGATTGGAGTTGTTTCATGCTGATCTTTCAAAGATTTGGAAACAAAAGTATTTGTTCCATTAATTCTATATGCATAAGCGGTCATTCCCAAAATCATTCCTTGGTTAATCAGTTTTTTTGCATATTCATCTGTAGGAACGAATCCTTTATCAAACAAGAATTTTTGCCAAAAACGAGAATACAACAAGTGACCAGTCGCGTGCTCAGATCCACCCATGTACAAATCTACATTTTGCCAATAATCAACCGCTTCTTTTGATACAAACTCGTTGTCATTTTTTGCATCCATGTAACGTAACCAATACCAAGAAGAACCTGCCCAACCTGGCATAGTGTTCAATTCGATAGGGAAAATTGTTTCATTGTTGATTAAACTATTGTCTACAACTTCGTTTGTTGTTGTATCAAAAGCCCATTTTGTCGCACGTCCTAATGGTGGCTCACCATCTTTTGTTGGCAAATATTCGTCAACTTCTGGTAAAATAATTGGCAATGCTGCTGTTGGAATTGTATAAGGCATTTCGTCTTTGAAGTAAACCGGAACCGGCTCTCCCCAATAACGTTGACGAGAGAAAACTGCTTCGCGTAAACGGAAGTTTGTTTTTCCTTGTCCAAAACCTTTTTCTTCTAAAGCTTCAATTGCTTTTGCAACCGCTTGTTTATAATCTAATCCGTTTAAGAAATCAGAATCTTGTAATTCGAATCCACCTTTTTCTGTAAAAGCAGCTTCAGAAATATCTTTTCCTTTGAAAATATTAATAATTGGTAAATTGAAATGATTTGCAAAAGCAAAATCACGTTCGTCACCAGCTGGAACAGCCATTACAGCACCCGTTCCATAAGAAGCTAATACATAATCACCAATCCAAATCGGAAGTTGTTTTCCTGTGAAAGGATGAATGGCATAAGCGCCCGTAAATTCTCCCGTAATATTTTTAGCATCTGCTAAACGATCACGCTCCGAACGTTTTGAAGTATAATCGACATAAGAATCAACTTTTCCTTTGTGCTCTGTAGTTGTAATTTGAGATACCAAAGGATGCTCTGGCGCTAAAGTCACATAAGAAACACCGAAAACAGTATCAGGACGAGTTGTAAATACTTCAATTTTAGCATCGTCGAAATTAGAAATTAGAAATTCGATACTTGCTCCAGTCGATTTACCAATCCAGTTTTTTTGTGATTCTTTGATTGGATCTGGCCAATCTAATTTATCCAAACTAGTTAACAAACGATCTGCATAAGCCGTGATACGCATCATCCATTGTGTCATTTTTTTTCGCACAACAGGGAATCCTCCACGTTCAGATAATCCGTTAATTACTTCGTCATTCGCTAAAACAGTTCCTAAATCTGGACACCAGTTTACTTCTGCTTCTGCTAAGAAAGTTAAACGATATTTTAATAAAATTGCTTGTTGTTCTTTTTCAGAATAGGCATTCCATTGCTCTGCTGTAAAGATTTCGATATCATCATCCGCCACAGCGTTTACATTCGCATTACCTTCAGTTTTGAATGTTTCAACTAATTTTGAAATAGATTCAGCTTTATCAGTTGAATTATCATAATAAGAATCAAATAATTGATTGAAAATCCATTGTGTCCATTTATAATATTCAGGTTCTGAAGTTCTGATTTCACGATCCCAATCGTATCCCAAACCAATTTTTTTCATTTGGTTTTCGTAACCAGCAATCACATTTCCTTGTTTATCAACACCACCTTCGATATTCGTTGTTGTTGTAATCGCAGGATGTTGACCAGTTTGAATCGCATATTGTTCCGCAGGCAAACCAAAAGAATCGTAACCCATTGGGTGTAAAACGTTGAAACCCTTTAATTTTTTGTATCGAGAATATATATCAGACGCAATGTATCCAAGTGGATGACCTACGTGTAATCCTGCTCCAGAAGGATAAGGAAACATATCTAATACGTAAAATTTAGGTTTTTCTGATTGATTTTCAGCTTTGAACGTCTTGTCTTCAATCCAAAATTTTTGCCATTTTGGTTCGATTTCATTCGGATTATATTGCATTATTGGAAGTTATATTAAAATTAAATTTATGCAAATTTACATTTTTTATGTATCTTTTAGGATAGAATGGCGATATTTGTACATTAACAATCAACAACTAAACCAAATCCATGAAAAAAGAATTGATATTATATTATATCGGTATCCTTATTTTTTTTACTGTCCTTATTTTTTCTGTTCGTCATATTGTAAATACAACACGTATTTTTGTGGGGTACGAAGATGGTTTTAATCCTATTAATATCAAATGGAATTTTGATAAAAAGGATTCAACACTTCGTGTCAAAGATCCTATTTATGTCAGAAGTGATTATTATTTGATTGATTATAAAGACAAAGCATTCTTAAAAAAAGATACAGTTCTTTATGCTGAACTTTTTGAGGATTCATTGGCTGTAAAAGGAAATGTATTGAATTTGAAACCTCCTTATTTTTTGTGGAAAGAGGCAAAAAACGACACGTTGAAAGTTTTTAAACACAACATTACCTTGAAGTTTACGAAGCGAGAATAGTATTAAGCTTTCTGTAAATAGAACGAAAAAGTAGAGCCTTTTCCTATTTTACTTGTCACATAAATTTTCTGTTTATGAGCTTCTAAAATATGTTTTACAATTGCCAAACCTAATCCAGATCCACCATTGTTACGATTTCGAGATTTATCAATTCGATAAAAACGTTCGAAAATTCGGTCAATGTCTTCTTGTTTTATCCCAACGCCTTGATCTTTTATTGAGATTTGAATTTTATCATCATATTCTTCAAAATCGATGTCAATTTCTGTATTTGGATTAGAATAATTGATGGCGTTTACGATCAAATTGATTAAAACCTGTTGAATTTTCTGAATATCACCTACAACTTTTATTGGTTGATGAATAGGATAATTTAGAGAAATTTTGATGTTATTTTTTTCAGCTTTAATTTCTAATAAATCAATAACGTCTTGTACAAGCGCCGTCAAGTTGAAAACTGAAAATTCGATATTGATTCGTCCACGTTCAAGCTCTGCAATCATGTCCAAATCTTTGACCAAATAAATCAATCGATCAACCGATTTATTGATTCGGTTTAAGTATTTATCGCGAATAGATTCATCTTCAACTCCACCTTCAATCAAGGTTAATAAATATCCCTGAACTGAAAAAAGGGGCGTTTTTAATTCATGCGAAATATTTCCAAGAAAATCTCTTCTGTAATTTTCTCTCTCATTCAAAACATCAATTTCTTTGGATTGATCTTCTGTAATTGTAGAAATTTTTTGAGAAAGTTCTTCAAAATCCATTGTGCTGGATTGAAATTGTGGAATATTTTTCGAGATTTCAGTAAAATCTTTTCTTCGTTGATTTTTTAAAGAAAACCAATAAAATATTGATAATCCAATCAATAAAAGAAGCATTAAACTAATGAAAAATAGTTTTTCTTGGAGAATAAAATCAATATTTCCAAACCATAAAAAAGAGAACAAAACAAATCCTAAAGCCAAGAATAATGTACTGAGAAAGGCAAATAGAAAGATGTTTTGAACTTTGAAAGTTGAAGCCATTACGAGCTTTTAGTCATTTATTTTGTATCCAATTCCTTTGATTGTAGAGAAACGATCGTTCCCAAATTTTTCGCGTAATTTGCGCATATGTACGTCAATTGTACGTCCGCCAACTACAACTTCATTTCCCCAAACTTTCTCCAAAATTTCTTCACGTTTGAAAACACGTTCTGGATTTGAAGCTAATAAAGCAATCAATTCAAATTCTTTTCGAGGTAACAAAAAGTCTTGTCCTTGGTAATTTACTTTATAGGTTTCGCGGTTAATCTCGAAATTATTCAATTTGATGAATTCGTCTTTTGCCGCTTCGTTAGGTTGTTTTAATTTCAATAAAGCATTTAGTTTACTAATTAAAACTTTTGGTTTGATAGGCTTTAAAATATAATCATTTGCACCAGCATCATAGCCAGCTAATTGAGAAAAATCTTCGGCACGAGCAGAAAGAAAAACGACCAAAGTATCTTGAAAAGAATCTAATTTTCTCAACTCTGCACACATTTCCATTCCGTCCATTTGTGGCATCATTACATCTAATAGAATCAAATCTGGGCGAAAAATTTTGGCGTGTTTCAAACCTTCTAATCCGTTTTGAGCTGTTTCTACTTCAAAACCTTCTTTTTTTAAGTTGTAACCAATGAATTCTAAGATATCTGGTTCGTCGTCAACTAATAAAATTTTAATGTTCTTCATAATTGTTTGTAATAACTAAATAAAATTAGTCGATGTAAAATTAAGCTTAAATTTTAGGAGAAATTAGGTAAAAATATTTCTTAACATTCATTTAAAGTTACGATAATTTCATAACAATTGCCTAACAAAATCTTTACAATTTCTAAAAATCTTTTTCATTGGATTGCAGCAACTTTGCCATCAAACAAACACGAATTATACAATTTCAATGAAACGCAATTTAACTTTACTTTTATTATTAGGTTCGGCAGCACTTTTTGCACAAACTAATATTAAGTTAGAAGGAACTTTATTTGATCAAAAAACAAACCAACCACTTTCTGAAAAAACTTTTGTGGTTGAAGGATTAAATATTCAAGCTAAAACAGACGATAAAGGTCACTACGAAATTTCTGTTCCAGATGATACATATCAATTAGATATTAAAGTAGAAGGTTATCAATCTGTTTCTCAAAATTTATCAGATTCGAATACATTAAATATGTATTTGAAACCAGAAGATTTAAAAGATACAAAGATTGATTTATCAACTGCTGTTGTAACTGGTAGAAAAGATAAATCTGGAGAAGCTTCTTTACTTAATATACAGAAAAAATCTGTAAAAATGGTAGAGAATATTGGTGCAGCAGAATTGGATCGTAAAGGAGTAAGTGATGCGGCTTCGGCAGTTGCGAAAATGGCTGGTGTTACAAAACAAGAAGGTACAGGAGATGTTTTTGTACGTGGATTAGGAGATCGTTATAATTATACTTCATTGAATGGTTTACCAATTCCGTCAGAAAATCCTAGTAACAAGAATGTTAAATTGGATTTATTTCCAACAGATGTTATTGATTATATTTCGTTGAGCAAAACATTCAATGTAAGAATGACGGCTGATTTTGGAGGAGCAAATATCGATATTGCTTCAAAATTATACGAAGGAAATGGTTTATTAGAAATTGGAACAGGATTAAATTTGAATTCTAACGCGATTACCAATAAAAATTTCAATTTGCAAGATGGACCAAATTGGTTTGGTTTTCAAAAAACGAAAATTCCAGCAAATGCAACAACAGGATATCACTTTACAAATAGTTTCAATCCGCAATCTAAATCTGCCGTAGCGGGAGGTTTTAATATAAAAGGAGGAAAAAGTTACAAGTTTGAAAACGGAGCAAAATTCGGATTCTTTGCAACTGCTTCTTTTGAGAATTCAGCTCAAAGTATCGAGAAAGGTTTAGCTGCTTCTGTAAATGCAGAAGGAGCATATTTTAATAACTTTAAAAACTATATTAAAGATAGCTATAATACGAATACTACAGGAATGGTGAATTTGTATTATGATTTTAATGCAAACAATCGATTAAGAGCAAATAGTATTTTTATTAACAATACTTCTCAAAGTTTACAAGAGTACAGAGGTTTTGTAATTGATTTAGTAAATGATGATAATCATGAAGGATTTATACGCCGTGGAACTTACGAAAAAAATCAAGTTTTTGTGAATCAATTATTAGGAGATCATAGATTAGATGATAAATCTGAGTTTCATTGGGGAATTTCTTACAATACGGTGAAACAAGATATGCCAGATCGTTTGCAAAATACGATGCGTTTGGATAAGCAATCTGGACAATATTTTTTAGCAACTCAAGATGCTTCGTTAAGTAATCGTTATTACCAAAATCTTAATGAAAATGAAATTTCGGCAAATTTAGAATATAATCGTGTTTTTGGTGGAGACTTGAAAGATTATAAAGCTAAAGTTTCTGTTGGTTACCAAGGGAGACACAAAGAAAGAGATTTTGAGGCAAATCAATTTAATATGAAGTTTACAAGAAGTGGAATTCAAGCTGATCCAAATAATTTAGACGCAATATTCAATCAATCAAATTTTGGAGAAGATAAATTGTTTACCATTACTACGTTCGATATGGATGGAAATGGAAACTATCGTGCTCAAACTTATAATGGACAAAAAGATATTCAAGTTGGTTTTGCTGAAGTAGAATACAATTTTACAGACCGATTAACAGCTGTTTTAGGGGTTCGTGCAGAATATCTTAAACAAAGTATCGATTGGTACACAGCTTTATCTAAAGGAAAACGCTCATTTGATCAGTTCGAATTATTACCAAGTTTGATGTTACGTTATAAATTAACAGATAATCAAAACTTACGTTTTGCTACATCTAAAACATATACACTTCCTCAATTCAAAGAAACTGCCATGTTTGTTTATGAAGATGTAACAGAAACTTTCCGTGGAAATCCAATGTTGTATCCATCGACAAATTACAATGCAGACATTAAATGGGAATGGTTCCCGAAAAATGGAGAAGTAATCTCTTTTGGTGGTTTCGGAAAATATATTCAAGATCCAATTAATACAACAACAATTGCTTCATCATCTAATGATATTTCTTATGCAAATACAGGTGATTGGGGATACGCAGTTGGAGCAGAATTAGAGGTTAGAAAAGCAATTTTAGATAATAAAACATCTAATCCAGAACAATTAACAATTGGATTTAACGGTGCTTATATGTATTCTAATCAAGAGTTAGATAATGAGAAAGTGTATAACGAAACTTTGTTTAATGGACAACGAATCAATACCAACTTTACAAATGCAGAAGATGCGTTTACAGGAGCTTCAAAATTTATTACAAATGCAGATTTATCTTATTCTAAGAAATGGGCAAGTGGAGGAAGTGTAATGGCAACTGTGGCTTATAACTATTTTTCAGATCGTATTTATGCACTTGGAACAGAAACAAGAGGTAATCAAGTAGATAAAGGATTTAGCACATTAGATTTCATTTTACGTTCGAAATTGAATAAAAATATCGGAATCAATTTCTCTGCTAAAAACCTATTAAACCCTACAATAGACCGTGTACAAGAGAATTTAAATGGAGATGTGAAAACATTAAGCTATAAAAAAGGAATGAACTTCGGTTTATCTGTTAACTATCAATTTTAAAAACAAAATAAAACAAACACAATAAAACATTTAATTATGAAAAAATCAATTTTAAAACTATTTTTAGTAGGTGCATTTTCTACATTAGCTTTAACAAGCTGTAGTAATAACGATGATAATGGAGGAGAAGTCACAAATCCTTCTGGATTTGTTGCAAATCCTGGTGATTTTAAAGGTCAGTTGAAAAGTGGAGATAAAATTACATTAGATGCATCTAAAACATATTATCTAACAGGAGCTTTACAAGTAAATGAAGGAGCAACACTTACAATTCCTGCTGGAACTAAAATTATTGCCAATGGGGGTACTTCATCATACATAGCTGTAGCACAAGGAGGACAAATATTCTCTAACGGAACCTCCTCTAAACCTGTTGTATTTACATCAGAAAAAGGAACTCCAGGATCTTGGGGAGGGATTGTTTTATGTGGTAAAGCACCAATCAACAAAGCAAAAACAGCAACAGCAGAAGTTTCTGAGTTAACATATGGTGGTGATGTAGCAACAGATAATTCTGGTACAATCACATATACTCGTATCGAGTATGCAGGTGCAATTTTTAATAACAAAAAAGAATTTAATGGACTTTCTTTATTTGGTGTTGGTAACGGAACTAAAATAGAATATGTTCAATTATATGCTGGTTCTGATGACGGAATTGAGTTCTTTGGAGGAACTGTTAATACAAAATATATCGTATCAAATGAAAACGAAGATGATCAATTTGACTGGACAGAAGGTTGGGTTGGTACAAACGAATATTGGTACGGAAAAGAAGGTCGTAACAAAGGAAATAGAGGTATAGAGGCTGATAATAATGATAGTAACAATAATTTAACACCATTCTCAAATCCAATTATTAAGAATGTAACTTTAATTGGTTTAGGTAAAGATTATGTAGGAGAAGGTGAAAATCAAGCGATTAAATTACGTCAAGGAACAAAAGGACAATTAGAAAATTTTGTTTTAGCAAACTGGGCAAAAGGTATCGATATTGAGCATGATGTTACTTTAGGTTGGACTTCAAAAGATTTATTAGTTAAAAATGTTCAATTTATTAATGTTAATACAGAATCAAGTGGAAAAACTTCTGCAGGTGCTGCTGTGGATGTAACCAAATTCTATTCAAAAGCTAACAATACTGGAGCTGGAAATGGTGTAGACACACCAACTTGGGCAAAAGGATGGACAGTAGGTCTATAATTAAATCCATATAAAGAAAAAACTTTTCTTATAAAAAAGTTCTTCGTGTTTGTAAATCGCTTTTTTGGGCTCTCCAAAGAAGCGATTTTCTTCTATTATAACTATTTTATTTTAAGTCATTAAAAATAGTTATTTAGAAAAATTCCACGTAAGCTAAACTATTCGTACATTTGCAGAACAATAACAGTTGATAACAATGGCATTAACAGAACAACAATTAGATTCGATTGGAGAAAAATTGGTTGAAAAATTCAAAACAGTTTACGATCCAGAGATTCCAGTTGATATATATGAATTGGGATTGGTTTACGATGCACAGGTGAATGCAGATGGTGAAGTAAAAGTTACCATGACCCTTACATCTCCAAACTGTCCCGTGGCTGAAAGTTTACCTCTAGAAGTAGAACAGCGCGTTGAAGAGATAGAATATGTAACGAAATGTTACGTAGAAATTACGTTCGATCCTCCTTGGGATAGAGATATGATGAGCGAAGAAGCAAAATTCGAATTAGGAATGTTATAACTTAACATTCCTAATTTTTTTTGTATCTTAATCCAACAAATTCAAAACACTAAAACTTATGGGATATTTAGGCGTGATCGTTTTTCTTGGAATTATTTTCCTTTTTTTATTCGTCTTTACAGTAAAACAACAAACTGCAGTTGTAATCGAGCGTTTCGGGAAATTTAATAGTATTCGTAATCCAGGATTACAATTCAAAATTCCGATTGTAGACAGAATTGCTGGAAAAATGTCTCTTAAAATTCAACAATTAGACGTTGTTGTCGAAACGAAGACAAAAGATGATGTATTTGTTCGATTGAAAGTCTCTGTTCAATATCAAGTCATCAAAACTCAAGTTTATGATGCATTTTACAAATTAGATAATCCTTATACGCAAATAACTTCTTTCGTTTTTGACGTTGTCCGAGCTGAGGTTCCAAAACTTCGTTTAGATGATGTTTTTGAGAAGAAAGATGATATTGCGGTTGCTGTAAAAAGTGAATTGCAAGAAGCAATGAATTCATATGGTTACGAAATTGTCAAAACTTTGGTAACCGATATTGATCCAGATGAGCAAGTAAAACATGCGATGAATCGTATTAATGCTGCCGAACGTGAAAAATTAGCGGCGCAATATGAAGGTGATGCTGCACGTATTTTGATTGTAGAAAAAGCAAGAGCAGAGGCAGAATCGAAACGTTTGCAAGGACAAGGTATTGCAGATCAACGTCGTGAAATTGCAAAAGGTTTATTGGAATCTGTAGATGTTTTGAATGGAGCAGGAATTACGTCACAAGAAGCTTCTGCGCTAATTGTGGTGACGCAACATTATGATACATTGCAAGCGATTGGAGAAAAATCTGGAAGCAAATTAGTTTTGTTGCCAAATTCACCAACTGCCGCTTCGGAAATGCTGAATACAATGGTTACTTCGTTTACCGCAGCACATGAACTGAATGAGCATCAAATAACAAAAGAAGATAATCCAACTCAACGAAAAAATAAGCCAAATCAAGGCGATTCGTTTACTTTTCCAGAATATCCTTAGAAATAAAATTATATTATTAAACATAAAAAGCCACTTCATCGAAGTGGCTTTCTAATATCTTAATACTTATATCTAAAATCTAAGTCTATCCAACTTGAACACCGTTTGGCGTTTCTTCTTCTGGATTTACAAACGTTAATTTTCCGTCTACTTTATCAGCGAATAATAACATACCGTTCGATTCGATTCCACGAATTTTACGAGGCGCTAAATTTGCTAAAACCATCGCTTGTTTCCCAACGATTTCTTCTAACGTAAAATGTTCTGCAATACCAGAAACAATTGTACGAACGTCCATTCCTGTATCTACTTTTAGTTCGAATAATTTGTCTGCTTTTTCAACTTTCTTCGCTTCTAAGATAGTTCCGATACGGATATCCATTTTTTGGAAATCATCAAAAGAAATCAATTCTTTTTGAGGTTCTGCGTTTGGATTTGTCATATTATTTTTGACTTTACTTTCGTTTAATTTATTGATTTGTGCTTCGATTGCTTCGTCCTCAATTTTTGCAAAGATTAATTCAGATTGACCTAATTGATGTCCAGCTTTTACAAATTCGTCTGTTGATTCTAAATCATCCCAACTCATTTTTTCTACATTCATCATAGTCAACATTTTCTCAGAAGCGAATGGAATAAATGGTTCTCCCAATTGTCCTAATGCCGCAGCAATTTGCGTCGCAGCATACATAATTCCTTTTACAGCTTCTGGATCATCACCTTTTTTCCAAGGTTCTTGCGCTTGTAAAAATTGATTTCCAAGACGAGCTAAATTCATATATTCTGTCAACGCAGCACGGAATTCATATTTCTCTAAATGATCACCAATGCGCTTTGCAAAATATTTGATTTCAGTTAATTCTTCAAATTCAATTGTTTTTGAAGGAACAATTCCTTCGTAATATTTGTGAGAAAGCACCATTACACGGTTGATAAAGTTTCCTAAAATTCCAACCAATTCAGAATTATTCTTCGTTTGGAAATCTTTCCACGTAAAGTTATTGTCTTTATTTTCAGGCATATTTGCCGTCAACACATAACGCAATGTATCTTGTTGATTCGGGAAATCTTCTAAATATTCATGTGCCCAAACTGCCCAATTACGAGAAGTTGAGATTTTATCATCTTCTAAATTCAAGAATTCATTTGCAGGAACATTGTCTGGCATAATGTAATCGCCATGCGCTTTCATCATTGTTGGGAAAATGATACAATGGAAAACGATATTGTCTTTTCCGATGAAATGAACTAATTTCGTTTCTTCGTTTTGCCAATAATCTTTCCAGTTTTTACCGTTTTTCTCTGCCCATTCTTGTGTGAAAGAAATGTAACCAATCGGTGCATCAAACCAAACATACATTACTTTTCCTTCAGCTCCATCAACAGGAACAGGAATTCCCCAGTTCAAATCGCGAGTCATAGCACGAGGTTTCAAACCATCGTCTAACCAAGATTTTACTTGACCATAAACACTCGATTTCCAATCATTTCTGTGACCTTCTAAAATCCATTTTGATAAGAAATCTTGGTATTGATCCAATGGCAAATACCAGTTTTTTGTTTCTTTTCTGATTGGCGTATTTCCAGATAAAGCAGAACGAGGATTAATCAATTCTTCTGGACTTAATGTTGAGCCACATTTTTCACATTGATCGCCGTAAGCATCAGGATTTCCACATTTCGGACATTCACCACGAATGTATCGATCCGCTAAAAATTCGTGCGCATCTTCGTCGTAAAATTGTTCTGTAACATCTTCTGTAAACTTGTTATTGTCATATAATGTTTTGAAGAAATCTTGAGCAACTTCTCTGTGTTTATCTGATGTTGTACGAGAATAAATATCGAACGTCACACCAAAATTAGCCAATGTATTTTTGATGTTTTCGTGGTAACGATCAACAATATCTTGAGGCGTAAGGCCTTCTTTTTTGGCACGAATTGTAATTGGAATACCATGTTCGTCAGAACCTCCAATAAATGCTACATCTTTTCCTTTTCTTCGTAAAAAACGCGCATAAATATCAGAAGGAACGTAAACACCTGCCATGTGACCAATGTGCAAAGGTCCGTTAGCATAAGGTAAAGCCGCTGTAATTGTATATCTTTTTGGTTGACTCATTTGCTTAAAATCTATAAGCTACAAAGATACGATTTGTTGTTTGTTTTGTTAAAACCTTTTTCTAATTTTATAAGGTTAATCAATTGATGGAGGAATGAATATTAGGAAAGAGGAGAAAAGCGATTATGAACAAGTTTTTAAATTGATTGAAAAGGCATTTGAAAATGAAGAGTATAGCGATCATCGTGAACAGTTTTTAGTAGAACGATTACGAAATTCTGATAGTTTTGTTCCTGATTTGTCTATTGTTTTTGAAATGAATGGACTTATTGTTGGTTATATTTTATTGACAAAGATTAAAATTAATCATTCAGATTTTTCTTACGATTCTTTAGCGCTTGCTCCTGTGGCAGTTTTACCAAATTATCAAGGAAATGGAATTGGTGGTCATTTAATAGAATTTGCGCATAAGAAAGCGAAAGAATTAGGTTTTGAGTCGATTATTTTATTAGGACATCCAACTTATTATCCTAAATTTGGTTACCGAAAAGTATCTGACTTTGATATTCAATTACCTTTTGAGGTTCCTGATGAAAATTGTATGGCAATTGAGTTGGTGGAAGATGCGCTGAAAAATATAAATGGAATGGTAGAATATCCGAAAGAATTCTATCAATAATTAAAATATTTCCTATGGAAGAAAAAGCTGTTGTAACACCAGATGAGGTGGTAACGGATACAATTACGAACTTATTTACGTATGCTAATTATTTTTTAGTTGCAGCGCTTGTTGTGTTGTTAACCTATATGACAATTCGAGATTTTAAGAAAAAACAACGTGAAAAGAAATTGGCACAAGAACGTGAAGCATACAACAATCAGTTTGATAACGAAGATGAAAAAGAGGAATTATAAGCATAAAAATAGCCACTCAATTTTGAGTGGCTATTTTGTGTTTATATCAATTTAATTATTGACCTTCTTCTTCAGGAATTTCATAGTTTTCGCCTACGCTTTCACTACCACTTCCTTCGATAATTGGACCTGGATCATACATTTCATCATATTGATGGAATCCGTATGTATTCGAACAATCCCAATGTTTTTCAATGTCTTTAGGTTTATCAAATTTATCTCCAGCTGTTACGCCAAATTTTCCTCCTTCTTTGTAAACGCCTTGCATATAGTAAGCCCAAATAGGTAAAGCTGTATTGGCTCCTTGTCCTGTGGCTGTACTTGCAAAGTGAGCAAATCGGTCTTCTGCACCAACCCAAACTCCAGTAACTAAATTTGGTGTTAATCCCATAAACCAACCGTCAGAGTTTTCGTTTGTTGTACCTGTTTTACCAGCAACTTCCGCTGTGATGTTATATCTATTTCTAAGACGCGAACCAGAACCTCTTTCTACAACACCTTTCATCAAATCAATCATAGTATACGCTACGTTTTCATTAACAACTTCTCGTGTTTGAGGCGTATAATCTTTGATAACTTTTCCTTGCTTATCTTCTATTCTTAAGATTAATTGCGGTTTAATGTAAATACCACCATTTGCAAAAGCACTCATCGCACCAACCATTTCATACAATGATAAATCGGCAGAACCTAATGCAATTGTAGGATCTTTTACGATAGGAGATTCAACTCCAAGGTCACGAGCCATTTGAATTACAGGTTCTGTACCTGTTTGCATAATCAAACGAGCAGCGACAATATTTGTTGAATAAGCTAATGCAGTTCTTAAATCTTGGGATCCACCATATTTACCATTAGCATTTCGAGGAGACCAATTCCCTGGAATTCTCTCATTAGAAACAGTATGACAAGGTGTTAATCCTAATTGATTAATTGCTGTTGCATAAACAAACGGTTTGAACGTAGAACCTACCTGACGACGCGCTTGTTTTACGTGGTCAAATTTGAAATAATTCCAATCGATTCCTCCAACCCAAGCTTTGATTGTTCCATCTTTTGGATCCATTGACATCAAACCAGCTTGTAAAATATGTTTGTGATATTCGATTGAATCCATCAATGTTTTCCCTTTTTTGTACTGAATTCCGTTCCATGTAAAGAACTGAACAGAGTCGCGAGGGGTATTGAAAACAGTTTCGATTTCAGCTTCAGATTTTCCTTCGGCTTTCATCTTTTTATACAAATCTGTACGAGCCATTGCTTGCTTAAAGATTTGTGTTCTTTTTGCAGCAGAAATATTATAGAATGGTGCTAAACTACGTCCGCGTTGCTCACCAAAGAATTGATCTTGTAAAACTTTTAATTGTTTTTTAACCGCTTCTTCAGCTAAATTTTGCATTCTTGAGTCTAACGTTACATAAATTTTTAGACCATCTTTTTCAAGGTTATAAGACTTTCCTGTTTCTTTCTCATAATCAACCATCCATTGCTGAATTTCCTTTCTCAAAGCAGATTTGAAATATGCTGAATGTGATTCATCATGTTTCATAATATCTTGCTTATCTGTAACTAAAGGAGCGACTTTAGCAGCCTCACCCTCTGCTCTAGAAATCTTGTTGTATTTCATCATTTGTTCTAATACAAGATTTCTTTTTTCTGTAGATAATGCAGGATTTTTTATAGGGTTGAATTTCACAGGATTTTGAAACATAGAAACTAATGTTGCAGCTTCGTCCAAGTTCAATTCTTTTGTTGTTTTATTGAAATAAACTTTAGAAGCAGATTCAATTCCTTTTGCACCATAGATAAAGTCAAACTTATTGAAGTACATCGCAATGATTTCTTCTTTTGTATACAATTTTTCTAATTGAACAGAAGTTACCCATTCTTTTAGTTTTTGTAAACCACGTTTCACCTTATTAGAAGAAGGGTCTTTTGTGTACAACTGTTTTGCTAACTGCTGTGTAATTGTAGATCCACCTCCTGAATCACCACCTGAAGATATAGCACGGAAAGCAGCTTTAATATCTACACCTGAATGATCAAAGAAACGAACATCCTCTTTTGCTAACAATGCGTCAACCAAATGTGGAGGTAAATCTTTGTAATCAACTGGTGTTCTGCGTTCTGCTTCGAAACGATCTAACAAAACACCATCAGAAGAAATAATTTCTGATGAAACATAAATATCAGGATTTTCTAAATCACGTACATTGGGAATTTCACCTAACCATCCGTTAGATGTCGCCCAAAAGATTCCGAAAATTCCTAATACGGCACAAAAAAACAGTACCCAAATGGTAACGATTATTTTTTTGGCTAATGAAAAGCTATTGAACTTCTTTTTTGCTTTAGAAGTTGTGCTTGTTTTAGGATTTTTATTGTTTTCCATTCTGTATTATTCAGCTTTATCAACAATCAAACTAATGTCTTCGATTCCTTTCAATTTTTTTGTTCGCATACCTTGCCAAACTTTTAGTTGATAGCGACCAGAGTCTTTTATTGGTAAATTTTCGCGATAAACCAACATCATTTCTTTTGTTGTCATTCCTTTACCAATCCAGCTTCCATCAGGATTTGCAATGTAATACTGTAAGGTATCAATCATTTCATTTCCTTTAGGATCGATGAATTTCGTGAACAAATATAAGTTACTATATTCATACGACGTATTATTTCTTAACACAAATCCAATGTTAACAGCCGAAGGTTTAGAATCTTTTACATCAAACGTAAAGGTTTGAGGCTGATTACTCTTCCATTCATCTTTCACATCTTTTGTGTCTTGATAATAATGTTTAGCCTCGCAACTAAACAATAAAAAGACTAAAATAAAAAGCAAACTACTGTTGCGTATCATTTGGTTTTGGCCCACGATTAAATCTTTTTTTACTTCGATTCTTCGATTTATTTGGATTCGGTTGAGAATTATTTGTATGATTCTCGTCCTTAGTTTTCGGTTTTTGCTCAGCATTTTGATTATTTTGCTGAGGTTGTTTTTTTGGTTGTTGAGTTGACTGATTAGCCTGATTTGTTTGATTATTTTGTTGGCTATTATTGCTCGGTTTATTCGGTTTTCGCTTTTGTTTATTGCGATTGCGATTATTTCCTTGCGGCTTTTGCTGATCAGTATTTGGTTGAACTTGTTGCTCTTTTGCCTGAGTTGGCTGTTGCTTCTCTTTTGGCTGATTTTGTAGTTGCTGATTCTGATTAGGATTCGAATTTTTGATCGGTCTATTTTGATTATTCTTTTTAGACTGATTTGGATTCTTTCCTTGTTTATTTTCAGGACGATTTGCTTTATCTTTGGCTTCATTAGGCTGTTTTTGTTTTGCCTTCTGAGGTTTTAGATTATTAGTATTCGCCGCAACTTTTTCGTTTCCAGAATTTTGATTATTCTTAATTCTTTTACGTTTTTTGTTCTGTTTTTCTTTACGTTCAAAACGTTCTAAAGAATCTTCACCAATTACATCTGTAAAATCTGGTTTCGATTCCTCTACATTTTTAGCTAAATCTTCTAAAGGTTCAGTTTTTAGACCTTTTGCAGTAATTGCTAAAAACTCTTGAATATCGTCTACCGAAAATTTGTACCAAACAATTCCTCCTTTATCATAAGCGAACCACATTTCTTTCTTGAAAACATCTATTTTAACACAATGTGCCCAACCTTTTTCAGTTTCGAAACGGCTTTCCATTGATGGAAAACTATTTAATGCATCTAAATATGAATCTAATTCAAAATTTAAACAACATTTTAATTTACCACATTGTCCAGCTAACTTTTGCGAGTTAATTGACAATTGTTGATAACGTGCCGCAGCAGTGCTCACAGAGCGGAAATCTGTTAACCAAGTAGAACAACATAATTCGCGTCCACAAGATCCAATTCCACCAACTTTTGCTGCTTCTTGACGATATCCGATTTGTTTCATTTCAATTCTTACGCCAAATTTCCCAGCGTATTCTTTGATTAGTTGTCTGAAATCGACACGTCCTTCTGCTGTATAATAAAATGTTACTTTCGCTCCATCTCCTTGGTACTCAACATCACAAATTTTCATTTCCAAATTAAGGTTTTTCGCCATAATTCGAGAATCAACCATTGTTTGTTTTTCTCTATCACGAAACTCTACCCAAGTTTCTATATCTTTCTGGTTCGCTTTGCGATAAACCTTCTTGACATCTTCCGCAGTCCACGAAAGATTCTTCTTTTTCATTTGGATTCTAACAAGCTCACCCGTAAGTGTAACAACCCCAATATCATGACCGGGCGTTCCTTCAACAGCGATTACATCGCCAATATTTAGAGATATGTTGTTTTCGTTTTTATAATAAAACTTTCGATCGTTTTTGAAACGAACTTCCACAAAATTGAACTTTTCTTGTCCATTTGGAAGTTGCATATTCGATAACCAATCAAAAACTGATAATTTTCCACAACCATCAGTGCCACAAGCACCATTATTGTTACATCCTTTCGGAAGGCCATTAGAAGTTCCACAAGATCCACATCCCATGCTTCTATAATTTTTTTAAATGACAACACAAAGGTATGAAAATATTTTTCTGAATTTGTGAAATCATTTCGGTTATGAAATTGATTTTAAATTGAATCAAAAACTTCTGAAAATGAATAGGTTTGATCTAATCTGACACCTTTTTCTGTTAATTTCAATGTAGCCAATTCGTTGACATGATCGTGTTCAAAAAACAAAATATATTCATTTTCGACTGCTTTTTGTAAAAACGTTCCTTTTTCTTCAACTGTTATTAAAGGTCGTGTATCAAACCCAATGACATAAATTAACGGGATGTGTCCTACAGTTGGGATTAAATCTGCGATATAAACTATTTTTTTGCCTTTGTATGTAATAATTGGCAACATTTGTTTTTCGGTATGTCCATCCACAAATAAAATATCAAAACCAAGTGGAGAATTTTCTAAAATTGATCCATTTTGAGGCAAATCAATCAAATTAAGTTGTCCACTTTCTTGTAGAGGTAAAATATTTTCTTTTAGGAAAGATGCTTTTTCGCGAGGATTTGGATTTACTGCCCAATCCCAATGATTCGCATTCGACCAAAATTTTGCGTTTTTGAATGAAGCTTCTAAATAATTTTTCTCTTTGTTGTATTGAATTGCTCCTCCACAATGATCAAAATGTAAATGCGTCAAGAAAACATCTGTAATATCATCGCGATGAAATCCATGTTTGGCTAAAGAATTATCCAAAGTTGCATCGCCCCATAAATAATAAAAACCAAAGAATTTTGCATCTTGTTTAGTTCCGATTCCAGTATCAATCAATATTAATCGTTCGCCATCTTCGATTAATAGACATCTCATCGCAAGATCAATTAAATTTCTATCATCAGCAGGATTTGTTTTATTCCAAATCGATTTTGGTACAATTCCGAACATGGCACCGCCATCTAATTTAAAATTTCCTGTTTCTATTGTATATAATTTCATTTTTGTGTGATTTTATTTTGTTGAATTTTCGTTTTACGAAGATAAAAAATAGAATATTATTTAAAATAAATATCTATTATAGAATTGAACGACTTAAATTTGCAAAAATTTTGATACAATGGCAAAAGAAGTTCGTGTAAGATTTGCGCCAAGTCCAACAGGTGCGTTACACATCGGAGGAGTCCGTACTGCGTTATACAATTATCTTTTCGCAAAACATAATAACGGAAAATTCTTATTAAGAATAGAGGATACAGACCAAACACGTTATGTGGAAGGTGCTGAACAATATATTATCGATTCGTTGAAATGGTTAGGCTTAACTCCTGATGAAGGTGTTGGTTTTGGTGGAGATTTAGGTTCTTACCGTCAATCAGAGCGTAAAGAAATCTACAAACAATATGTAGACGAATTATTAGCTTCTGGAAATGCATATTATGCGTTTGATACGGCAGAAGAATTAGACGCTGCACGTGCAAAAGCAGACGAAAATAAAGAAACATTTATTTATAATTGGTCGACAAGAGGAAAGTTGAAAAACTCATTGTCAATGACAGAAGCTGAAACAAAAGCTTTAATTGAGAATGGAACGCCTTATGTGATTCGTTTCAAAATTGATGATTCTCGTACAGTTTTATTGAATGATATGATTCGTGGAAAAATCACGATTGATGCATCAACTTTAGATGATAAAGTTTTGTTTAAATCTGATGGAATGCCAACGTATCACTTAGCTAATATTGTGGACGATCATTTGATGGGAATTTCTCACGTAATTCGTGGAGAAGAATGGTTACCATCAATGGCTTTACATGAATTATTGTATGATGCATTTGGTTGGGAAGCACCTTGTTTCGCACATTTACCATTAATCTTGAAACCAGAAGGAAAAGGAAAACTAAGTAAACGTGATGGAGACAAACACGGATTTCCAGTTTTCCCAATGGAATGGAAAACAGAAGAGGGAATTGCAAAAGGATACAAACAAGAAGGTTATTTCCCAGATGCAGTATTGAATATGTTAGCTTTATTGGGATGGAACTCTGGAACTGATCAAGAGATTTTTACAATGGAAGAATTGACTCAATCATTTTCATTAGAAAAAGTTTCGAAATCGGGCGCACGTTTTTCTCCAGAGAAAGCAACTTGGTTTAATCATCAATATTTACAACAAAAATCTGTTGAAGAATTATTGCCATCTTTCGAAGAAGTTTTAAAAGAAAACGGAATCGAAGCTAATCCAGCTTTAGACGCAAAAGTGGTTGAATTGTTAAAAGAAAGAGCAAACTTTGTAAAAGATATTTACGAACAAGGTCAATTCTTTTATATAGCTCCTTCTACTTACGATGAAAAAGCAGCTAAAAAAGCTTGGAAAGATGATTCGAAAGAGATTTTAAGAAAATTTGTTGATGTTTTAAATTCATCAGAATTTACGTCAGAAATTTTACACGATGCAATGGCAGAATTTGTTACAACGCAAGAAATTGGATTTGGAAAAATTGGAATGCCTTTACGTCTTAGTTTAGTTGGTGCATTACAAGGACCAGATGTTCCTGTAATTATGGCAACTTTAGGAAAAGAGGAAACGATTGCACGTATCAACAAAGCGATTGAAGTTTTAGGATAAAATTATTTCTATCATAAATAAAAAAGCCATTTGCAATGCAAATGGCTTTTCTGTTATAAATTGATTTTGACTTCGTCTAATTGATTAACTTCTTCTTGAGAGAATATTCGATAATTGACTTTAAATGTTTTTCCAAGCGGAACTTCTAACGAAAATCCTCCTGCTCCAATTGCTTCAATTACATCTAATTCGAAATGAGCATATTTCCAATATTCAAATAAATCTTTATCCACCCAAAATTCGACATTGTCAATCTCTCCAATACAAACATCTTTATAACGAAGATAATATTCGCCTTTTCTAAAACATTGCGGCTGTGTTCCTTCACAACAACCACCAGCTTGATAAAGCATTAAATCGCCATGTTTTGCTTTTAATTCAACTAGAAGTTTTTTTGCTTTATCAGATGCAGATATACGATTAATTGATTTCATACAGAAAAATTTTTTTTTAAGTTGTACTAGCTATATCTAATACTATTCGACCATCAATTTGACCTTTTTTCATTTTGTCAAAAACATCATTAATGTCTTCTAATTTAGCTGGTGTTACAGTAGCTTTTACCAAACCTTCGTTAGCAAAATCTAATGCTTCTTGTAAGTCTTTTCTTGTTCCAACAATAGAACCTCTTACGGTGATTCGTTTTAGAACAGTTTCAAAAATAGGTAGTTCGAATGATCCTGGAGGTAATCCGTTTAAAGCAATTGTTCCTTTACGTCTTAATACATCAATTCCTTGTTTAAAAGCAATTGGAGATACTGCAGTAATTAGAGCTCCATGCATTCCGCCAACTTCTTTATGCAAAAATTTTCCAGGATCTGTATTTTTAGCATTTACAGTTATATCAGCTCCAAGTTTTGTTGCTAGATCTAGTTTGTCATCAGCAACATCTATAGCAGCTACTTTCAATCCCATTGCTTTTGCGTATTGTACAGCAACATGTCCTAAGCCTCCAATTCCAGAAATAGCAACCCACTCTCCAGGTTTAGTATCCGTTTCTTTTAATCCTTTATACACTGTTACACCAGCACATAAAATTGGAGCTATTTCTAGAAAGTTTGTATTCGATTTTAAATGCCCTACATACCTAGAGTCTGCAATTACATATTCAGCAAATCCACCATCTACACTATATCCACCATTTTGTTGAGCTTCGCAAAGTGTTTCCCATCCAGTAATACAATGATCACAACATCCACAAGCGCTATATAACCAAGGAACACCAACAGCGTCACCTTCTTTCACTTGAGCTTCTGGTCCACATGCTACGACAATACCAACCCCTTCGTGTCCAGGAATTAAAGGCATTTTAGCTTTTACAGGCCAATCTCCATCAATTGCATGCAAATCTGTATGACAAACACCACATGCGATTACTTTTACGAGAACTTCATATCGCCCAGGAGTTTTTACTGGAACTTCTTGAATTTTTAAAGGTTGTCCATATCCTTGTGCAACCGCCGCTTTCATTGTTTTTGGAATCATAATATTATGGTTTTAAATTATTATTAAAATAGATATCAATGGTAGCATTTTTAAATGTTTTGACTAGAAGAATCCAAGTTTCTTTTTGCTGTAAGAAACTAACATATTTTTAGTTTGACGATAATGATCTAACATCATTTTGTGGTTCTCACGTCCGATTCCAGATTGTTTATAACCTCCAAAAGGCGCTCCAGCAGGATAACTATGATATTGATTAACCCAAACACGACCAGCCTGAATAGCACGTGGAATTTGATACAATTGATGTGCATCACGCGTCCAAACACCAGCTCCTAAACCATAAATTGTGTCATTAGCAAGCTCAATCGCTTCTGCTTCATCTTTAAAAGTTGTCACAGCTAACACAGGTCCAAAAATCTCTTCTTGGAAAATACGCATCTTGTTATTTCCTTTAAATAATGTTGGTTTGATGTAATAACCATTTTCGATATCTCCTTGTAAATGATTAGCATCTCCACCAGTTAAAACTTCTGCACCTTCTTCTTTTCCTAATTTAATATAACTTAAAATTTTGTCATACTGAATTTGAGAAGCTTGCGCACCAATCATTGTTTCAGGATCAAGAGGATTTCCTGATTTAATCATATTTACACGTTCTACAACTCGTGCAATAAACTTATCATAAATAGATTCTTGAATCAATAATCGTGACGGACACGTACAAATTTCACCTTGATTAAGTGCAAATAATACTGCACCTTCAATTGCTTTGTCTAAGAAATCATCATCATGATCCATTACAGATTCGAAGAATACATTTGGTGATTTTCCACCTAATTCTAAGGTAACCGGAATAATATTTTCTGTTGCATATTGCATCACGAAACGTCCTGTAGCTGTAGATCCTGTAAATGCAGCTTTCGATACTTTAGGATTTGTCACCAATGCGCGACCTAATTCTCCACCAAAACCATTTACAATGTTAACAACTCCTGGAGGTAATAAATCTCCAATTAATTCGAATAGATATAAAATCGAGATAGGAGTAGATTCAGCAGGTTTTAAAACCACACAGTTTCCAGCAGCTAACGCAGGAGCTAATTTCCAAACCGCCATCAAAATTGGGAAGTTCCAAGGAATAATTTGCGCAACAACACCAATTGGCTCGTGGATAATAATTGAAACTGTATCTTTATCTAATTCGTTGATAGAACCTTCCTCAGCACGAATTACCGAAGCAAAATATCTGAAATGATCGATTGCCAAAGGAATATCAGCATTCAACGTTTCACGAACTGGTTTTCCATTATCGTAAGTTTCTACAGCCGCAACATTTTGTAGATTTTCTTCGATTCGATCTGCAATTTTATTCAAAATAATGCTTCGTTGCGTTGGCGAAGTTTGACTCCAACTTTTGAAAGCTTCGTGAGCAGCATCTACCGCCTTTACTAAGTCTTCTTCTGAAGAATGCGCAGCTTTTGTAAAAACTTTTCCAGTAAGTGGCGTTACAACATCAAAGTATTTTCCATTTGTAGGTGGCGTAAATTGACCATTGATGTAATTGTCATAATGATCTTTGAATGTAGGTACATTAACTAAGTTTCCCATTTTATTAAAATTTTTTGTGAATTAAATTTTTTCTAATTTATTCAAATTTGTTCAATAATTATGTTTAGAAAAAGTTAATTCTATTTGGTATAAAATTTGTACATTTGGCATCCGTCAATTATTTATTGACAATTTATTTATGGGGCTGACTGGTTTTGACAGCAAGGCCAATGGGTAAGTAAGCATGCAGTGATAGGTTGTGTACTCACTTTAATCAGGCACTTCAACTTTTTAACTGGCAACGAAGAGTACGCTTTAGCTGCATAATTCTGAATTTTAGTAAGAATACGCCACGTCTATACTAGGTATAGAAGCTGAATGTCCCTCAAAAGCCTTGACTTACGGCGTTTGATACAGGGACACGGGAAAGTAAGAATAGAAACCTTAGTGCATCGGATAGGTTTCGAGATTTTAGATGATAAGCGGTTGACAGAGTGTTTATTCTCAGGATATCGTCGAAAATTAATAATAAACTAAGCATGTAGAAAGCTTATTTGTTGCTTGTTTGGACGCGGGTTCGAATCCCGCCAGCTCCACAAATACAACTTTTATAAACACTAAAAGTTATTAAACCCTCTAAAATAGAGGGTTTTTTTGTGTCCATACTTTTTGGAATTATATAAAAATCGGTGAAAAAACGCTATTTCATCCCCTAATTCATCCCCTCGTATATCAGCTTGAATCCCTCTCATAGAAAGGAATTTTAAAAAAATGATATATGATAAAGACAACATTTGTATTGAAAGAGCCAAAGAGTAGCTCAGAAACGATTATTTATTTGGTCATGCGTTGGGATGGTCTACAGATGAAAATCTCAACTAAACAGAAGGTTAATCCGAAGTTTTGGAATAAAGAAAGGTTGAAAGTTAAGGAAACCATTTCAGAAAAGAATCATCAAACTATAAACAAAGAATTGGTCGAAATTGAAAAAGTAGCTTATAAAATGTTTAATAGCTTTACTGAAACCTTCAAAAGAAAACCAAACTCGGAAGAATTAAAGAATTTGATTGAACAGGAATACTTTCAGAATAATCCAATGTTTAAGAAAGTTGATAAGAAAACAATTTTAGATTATTTTGATGACTACATTGAGACTATAAAATCTACAACAGCTCATACAACAGTTCAAAAGTATAAACAAGCCAAAGAAAACTTCAAAGATTTTCAGAAGGATAAGAAGCGTATTTATAATACTGAGATGATTGATTTGAAGTTTAGAAATGAATATGTAGAGTATTTAATCGAGACTAAGAAGTATGCTCCGACTACTGTTTATCGTAAAATGAAATTTTTGAGAACAGTTTTATATTTTATTGAGAATTTAGGTATCAAGGTTAATCCATTTTTGCATAATAGTAGATTTTTAACAAAGGATATTGAAGTAGATAACATTGCTTTGAGTGAAAATGAAATAGATGAAATGGAAAGATTAAACTTATCTAATAACAAAAGATTGGAACAGGTAAGAGATTTGTTTTTAGTTGCATGCTATACAGGTCAACGATTTTCAGACCTCAACAAAATAAATCAATCAAACATTATTGACGATGAGTACATAGCTATACGACAGCAGAAAACAAATGAGCAATTAACTCTTCCATTGTTGAAAGTTGTAAAAACAATTCTTGTAAAGTATAGTTATAAACTTCCGAAGATATCTAATGTCAAGTTCAATGAGTACATCAAAGAAGTTGCTAAACTATGCGAAACACTCAATAAGCAGTACAACGGTGACAATAAAAAAGTGAGATGGCAGATGATAAGTAGCCATACAGCAAGAAGAACCTTTGTAACGCTTAATTATGGAAAAGGGGTTGATTTAGATACGTTGAAACTTGGTACAGGACACAAGCAAACTAAAACCCTACAAACATATATAAAGATGAACGATAAGCAGAAAGCAGATTTGTTGAGGTCGAAACTTGAACCAAAAAGAAAATAAAATTATGAAAAATAGATTTGAACATTTAGATGAATTAAAACAACATCTTAACAAGCTTAGGAACTTACAAAGCGATAAGGTTACGAAGGCTCTTGATATTGAATATACGTATGAAAGTAATAGGATAGAGGGAAACTCTTTGACACTACAAGAAACAGCTCTTGTAATTGAAAAAGGTTTAACGATAGGTGGAAAGTCTTTGAATGAGCATTTAGAAGCAGTTAACCATCAAAATGCAATTGAATATATCAAAGACCTTGCAAAGCAAAATGAAACAATTACGGAAAGAGATTTATTACAAATTCATTATTTAATTCTACAAGGAATCAACAACGAACAGGCAGGAAAATATAGAAATTTACAAGTATTGATTTCGGGAGCAAAGCACGTTCCACCTCAACCATATTTAGTTCAAAAGGAAATAGAAAGTTTGTTTTTATGGTACAATGACAATAAAGACAAATTACACCCTGTTGTATTAAGTGCCGAAATGCACGAACGTTTAGTAACTATACACCCATTCATAGACGGAAACGGAAGAACCGCCCGCTTATTAACGAATTTAATCTTATTACAAAATGGTTTTCCAATTGCAATTTTAAAAGGCGATATTGACAGTCGATTAAAATACTATTCTGCTTTAGAAACCGCACAAGTAGAACATAATAAAGAGTCTTTTATTAATCTTATTATTCAAAATTTAGAAGAAATGTTACAACGAATGATTAGAATATTGGGAAACTTGTAAACTTGTAATTTTTGTAAGAAGCTACTATGGTAGATTACAGGCTCAGGAGATAAAGAAGAGGTTTTATATAGTAAAACAATCCTGAGCCTTTCTATAATAATATTTAAACTACTAATTTTACAATAATACAAAAGTTACAAAAAATACATAATATGGAAAAACCTACTGTTTATAATTTTCAAATTGTTACTGAAGAAGGTTATACAGATTTAGAAAGAGAGAATTTATCTAGGAAAGTTCGTTTTAATAAAAGCTATAGTAAAGGTTTCTTACATAATTTAGAATTCCCTTTTAAGGAATTTAGAATTTCTAAAAAAGCAGAATTTTTGCTTGATGATTTGTTTAAATCATATGATTTAGTTGAGCTAAAAGGTAAGTTTTTACAATTAGGGATTCAATACCAATATAATTTTATAAAAAAGTATAACACTATTAGTACTGAAGAAGAGAAAAAGATGCTTCAAGAATTTATTGACGTTCAATCAGAATTGAAACAGCTTAAAAATATTCTTAACGATGATATTAATTCTACAGAAGATGTTGTAAAAATTACTTTTACTCCAAAATCAACAGCTCAACAAGTTGTTAGAATTACTAATTTTTTCGCATTATTTTCAATAACTCAGAATTTAAAAGAATTATTAACCGATGAATTTATCGAATCTTATATGACAAAAGTAGAAATTGATAAAGTAACTCATATAATTCTAAAACATAGACTCTATTCAGAAGTTGAAAAATTGCTCTCTGAAGTAGATGAAAAAATAAAATTTATTGTGATTTTTTGTCACATCTTCCAAATTCCATGTGTTAAGGGTGTTTTTTCAAATTGTAATTTAAACGAAACTACTCTTTCTTCATTCTATAATAAAAGATATTATGATGCTGTAACAAAGGCTATGAGTGGAGAGTCAAAGTAAAAATAATTAAAAAATTAGTCTCCGTTCACTTCTTCAGCTTTCGCTCTAAACTTGCAATAAAGAAAGAACGAATCTTTCTAGGAATTAAAAAATCATTTTATAATGAAAGAAAAATTTTTGAACGTAGAGTTCGTAAGAAATCCATTCTTAAATGGAAATTTTAGCAAGTTAGAGATAGACTCTAACGTTGATTTGAAAACAACTTCTAAAGAAGAAGTAGAAATTTCACAGGAAGAGTTAGAGGGTTCACAAGAAAAGGAGGAAATAACAACAGAGGAGGTTACATTTGAAATACCTGATGATGGAAAATTTCCGCAGGAAGTATTTGATTTGGCTCCTGATGTGTTAAAACCTTTATTAGAAACCTTTACAGGGCGAGAGAAGGATATCGTTCTCCTCTCAAGTTTAACACATCTTAGTGCAATTTTCCCAAAAGTATTTGGCTATTATAGAGATGAGTTGTTCTTTCCAAATCTCTACTTATTTGTTATTGGGCAAGCAGCTACAGGTAAATCTAAGTTATCGATTGGAGAGAAAATTATTCAAAAAGTAAAAGAAGAAATTCTAACAAGAAATTCTAACTTCTTTATTCCAGCGAATAACAGTAGTTCAAAATTACAAGAAAGTTTATCAAATTCGTTCTCTGATGGGAGTTACATTCATGATAACGAAGCTGATACTTTATCTTTTGTATTAAAGAGGGAGTGGGGAAACTACTCAGAGATATTACGTAAAGCATTCCAACACGAACGCATAAGTATTTCTCGTAAATCTTATCCAGAAATTATATGTGATACTCCGAGGTTAACGGTGGCTATTTCAGGAACTGGAGAACAAGTAAAACCATTGATACAATCAAGAGAAAATGGGTTGTTCAGCAGGATTCTGTTCTACACCTATTCAGAAAGATCAAAATGGAACGATGGATCTTATGTAGGCAATCGTAGACAAGAAATTAATAATCTCAACGACTATATATTCAACGTATATGAGGTTGTTAATTCTTTAGAGCGTGAATTTTATTTAAACGAGGAACAACTCAAAGATTTTAACAATTTCTTTGAAGGTTATTTTAACTCAGTACAAGAAATTGATGAAAATCTAGTAGATATTGTCTTGCGACAAGCAATAATGATGTTTCGTTTGTTGATGATTTATACTGTTTTGGAGAAAACCGAAGAATTTTCTGATGAAATGGATAGATTTGAATGTTCTGACAGAGCTATTGATTTTATAAAAGTTATTCTGCCTTACTTACTAAGAAATTCTTTAGATACGGCTAGTTTATATGATAAATCAATTGATTTGAAGGCTTCTGAGTCTGAAATTTTACAATTGCTACCTCAAAATTTTAAAAGAGGAGAAGCGGTAAAAATTGTCGTTGAGAAACTTTCGGTTAGTGTTAAGACTGTAGATAATGCATTAAAAAGGTTATTAAATAAAAAGGCATTGACTAAAATCGGTACAACTTATTCCATAGTTAATTAGAAAATAAGGAGGTTTTTTACCTCCTTATTTTTTACAAACCAAAAAACAACAACATAGGTTAACAAAGCGATTTTTGTTTTATATTTGTCTCAATAACATATCGTAAAACTAACGTGAAGCGTTAACGAAAATCTTACCTATAGGAATCTGGTAAATTCAAAATGAGGAGTAAGGTTAAGTTGATTCTCATGTCCTTTATAAATAAAGGGCGTGGGTTTCGCTTATCTATGCCTCAAGGCTTACCAGAGCCCCTACAATTAAATAAGAGTCCGAGCCTACGCCTTCTTTTCTAATCAAAATCATCTATTTAGGCTCATTAGATATTACATTTATATGAGTGAAATTCTATTATTATTTTCAGCATTAATTTTTTTTATCTGTTCAGGGATATTTATTATAGCCATGTTCAATGATGAATTATATTTTACAAAATCAATATTTGCATATATTCCATTAGTTTGTGGAATTATCCTTCCTGTTGTTTCTTATTCAATAGTGCTCGAATGGCATTGGGCTATTATTTTTACGATACATATTTTAATACTATTTTTTTTAGGATATAGAGTTACAAAAGCTTTTCTTGATAATTTTTCAACAGGAAAAGGATTGGGATATGATTATATTTTATCTTTTGTTGTAGCTACAATTTTTATGACTGCTGGAGTATTGACAAAGTATGAATTAAGTTTAGGAGATAATATTATGAGTATATCTGCTGTGTTTGGTTTTGTTTATTTCACGATTAGTTTAAATAAAAACACTTCATCTGAAACAAATATATTAGAAGAATACGAAGATTTAATGGCTGATTTGTTATCTCATCCTAAAATGAAAATAATTAGTAATTCAGCAGGAAAAGCAGTAATTGGTTATTCTTTTCTAGGTGGAGGTTATGTAAAAATTGTTGTGAAGGAAAAGAAAGATGAGTTGATTATTACATACAAGTCCAATGATTTAGTCGATGGAACTCTTAGAAAAACGTGGAATTTTTATAATAAAAAAAATCAAAGAGATATTTTTAAAGAAGTGAGTATTGGTTTACTTGTATTGAATGGTGCAAGTTATCAAGAAGCAAAAGAACAAATCAATAATTATTACAATTAAATTATGAGAACAATACAAATAGCAAATACCTTAAGTAAGATCTGGAGTTTCTTAATTATATTATTATTAGTCTTAGCTGTCTTAGCTGGACAAACTAATAATAAAGGTGAGGACGATATGGGTGCATTTGGAATTATTTCAGGAATAGTTATACCGTCAATTCTGTTTTATTACTTGGTACAATTATTATTTAAACCATTAAAACGAAACAGAAAATTATACATGGATTTCCTTGATGGAAATAATGTTGAAAAATATTCTAAAAATAGGACTTGGGTAATGGTTTGTACGGTTATAATAACAGTATTATTCATTTTTCCTACTTTCGGATTGATACTATCATTAACTATATCACAATTTATGTCTCTGTCTAAACAGAAAAGTATTATAGTATAAATATAAACCTCAGCTAAAAATTAGCTGAGGTTTTTTGTATTTGTAAAAATTGTACACTTTGTAACTCTGTAATCTATGTAATAGTTAATCAATATATCTTCTATTTATATGTAAGCACAGGAGGATTAAAAAAGGTAATGTAAAATATAATTAATTAAAAATCAAAATACATATATAAAATAATAAGCTTACAAGATTTACAATGTTACAAAAAGTACAAAAACTGCAAATCCAACCGATATCTCTTTTACATCTCCTGAGCTTGAAAGCCATCTTGAAACTTAAATATAAACAGCGGACAAAATCTATATTAACATAACTTGTTGTTATAGTCGCCTACGGGCTATCGGGGACAAGCCCACTATAACCAAATTATGTTAAATATCTTTTGAGAGTTTTTATTATTTTTTTTCTAGTAGTTTTTCGGCAATAAGTTTAACTATATGTGCATTGACTGCATTTCCTAAAGCTTTAAAAGCTGAGTTTTCAGACTTTGGTAATTTTAGACCTTCTAATGATTGCAATTTCAATCCTTCTTCTTTTGTTATATATCTTTTTTGCCATCCTATAATTGGAGTTTGCGTAGATGTGCAAACTAGCGAGGGAAAATAATCAACTTTTTTGACTCTTACTCCAGATGCTCTGAATTGTATAATATAATTAAAAATATCTCTTTCATTTTCGCCAACATTCCATTCTAATTTTTGCCAACTTTGTGAAGGTAATTTTGATATTTTTTTAACAATATTTTTTATATGCTTTTTATTTTCTAGGTAAAAATTTCGTGATTCTCTAATATATCTTTTTTTCCAAGCAGGAAATTCATCATCAACTCTTGCATAACTTGGTAAGTTTTCAAATTGTAAATCTTTTGACATATTTGCTAATGATTTCCCAAAATTGCCTTTATACTTTCCAAGTTCAAATTCACTCATTATGTGAGGGTATTCATTTTCATATGGATAAGTTGCTCCAAACTCCATTGCCCAAATAGGGGCTCCGATTATTTTATTATCTTTTGGAATTGATTTAATAAATTCTTGCCAAAGATTTAAACAATCTAAACTCTCCTTAGACAAATGTTTTGTAATAATAGGGTTATTTTCAATAAATCTACTAATATGAATATCATCTGTTTTTAAATCGTCAATATCACTAAACTTGAAATAATCAAGATTATTTAGTGACCCAACAATAAAGATTCTTTTTCTATGTTGTGGTATCCCAAAGTCTTGTGGAGAGTATATATTTTGCTTTACATTATAACCAATTTTTTCTAATTCTAATCTTATATAATTCCATGTTTTTTCTTCGTCATGTTTTGCAATAAATGCAACATTTTCTAAAATAAAATATTTTGGTTTTCTGTAATTTAAAATTTTGATTATTTCATCAAATAAGTCACCTCGACCTTCATCATCACGACCAAGTTGTTTTCCAGCTTTTGAAAATGGTTGACAAGGAAATCCTGCACACAAAATATCATGTTTAGGAATTAAATTAATATTTTCTGAAGTTATTTTTCTAATATCACCATAAGGTTTTATTTTCCAATTATCGTAATAAATATCTCTAAGCTCGGTATTTAATTCAGATGCAAATACACATTTATGCCCAAGTTCATGAAGTGCTTTGTGAAATCCACCTAGACCTGCAAATAAATCAATAAACTTCATAATTAATTAGCTATAAATGATTTAATTCTGGGCTCACACCAATTTATTAGATCAGTAATTAGATGACTGTCATCAGAATACTCATATTGAATATTTTGGTAAATACGAGGTCTGTCAAACATTATTCCAGCATCAGTAACTACATCATCGTATCTTTTTTCATTAATAACTATAGGTGCTGTAAATCCTTTTAAAGGGTCAGAACCCCAATGTATATATTGCTTCCAAGCTTTATACGGTATTCCTAATAATTTCTTATCCCAATTAAAGCCAGCAGCACATTGTATAAGTGCAGTAATTTGACTTTTCCTTTTGTCATTAAATGGTTTCCAACAAATTATATCTACACCTCTGTCATTAAAATTTGAAGAAGGTTCTTTAATAAAGGTTTCGAAAATATCAGTTGCAATTTTTTTTACTGTTTGTTTACTAGGATGTCCATAAATTATTGAGTTACCTGAAAAATAATTTCTTACAGCTTTACTAGATAATCTTTCAAATAACTTACCTGTTTTCACAGCTTCAACAGAATTACCATCAATTGACAATATAATACAAGTTAGATATTCTGGAAAATCTTTCCAGTTTATTAGAGGTAATATTTCTCTAACATCTAATTGATAGGGTTTATTAGCTCCATATAAAATTAACCTTCTTTCAAGTTCTAGCCAAATATCATCAATAAAGGTTTGTTCAGGTTCAGAACCAGAAGAATCCTCGATATATGATAGTAATTCTGATTTCGATAAACTATCATCCATTGCAAAAACATAAAATTCTACCCAATCTGCTACATTACTAACAGAATTTGGATTTTCTATTAATTTTGTAGGCATTATAATTTTATATCATTTATTAATAAAATTTTATCTAACGTTTCCTTTATTTTTTTAATATCATCAAGCACAAATTCTTTATTTGAATCATTAAATAAACCAAGAGATGTAGCTAACAATCTATTAGCTTTACTTAAATTTTTCTTTAATAATTCATCTTCACCATCACTCATTTCATAGGCATCATCCAAGTTTCTAGTTTCCTTTAATATTTGGACTGCGTGACTTTTCCTTAGAACAGGAGATAATTTTGAAGTAATATCTCTTGACTCTTGAATCACAGGTAGTTTTTCAGTTTCTTTTTCACCAAATAGCCAAGAAAACAAATCTTTTAAATTCTCAAGTTTATCACTTGGTACTGGATTTTCTAGATCTACGTTTTGTAATTTTTTATCTAATCCAATAAAATCTTTCACACCACCTTGTCCAGTAGCTAAAAGCAAATAAGAAAATAGATTTTCAGCCTTTGATGTATCTAAATCAAATTCATCCCTTACTGTTTCTATTAACTGATACGATAAATAAATTTTTTTTGCCGAATTTGTTCTATCTCCTACCTGTTTTTGAATTTCATCAATTGTATTACCAGCCTTAACCATATTTGCGACATATCGAGCCTTTGCATATGGTTCCCATTTTTTGATTCCTGAAATATGTCTGACACCTAAATATGGTAATACCTGTTTTCTTTCTGGATAAATTATTACTGGAATGTTTTTTAAATCTTCTAATATTTTTTCTTCTGGAGAAGGAAAAGTTTTTATTTTTAATTCATTTCTAAGAGAATCATCAAGTAATAATTTTATTGTTGATAATCTTCTATTTCCTTCTAATACGATGAATTTAGTTTCAGGATTATTTATGAAATTATTATAGTCTTGATTGTTTTTCAAATCTTCGTAGGAAAGTCCTATAAATTTATCAAGTAAATTTTCTGGTACAGCAACTAAAGGTTCTTCGTCAAAGTATCCATTTTCACTCATTGAATATGCTAATTCCTCAGTGTCAAAGAATTTGTATAGTGCATATATGATGTCGTTTTGTGATTTACCTTGAACGTCTTGTGGTAATCTTGGATTCTCAGGGTCTAATAGTAGATTCTGAAAATTTATATTTAGTAAAGGTCTTTTTCTTCCTGTTCCTGCAAAATCAGCCATATTCCGTTATCCGTTATTTATAATATAGTTTTAACCAACAAATATACTGAAATCATCGATGAATTGATAATCTACAATGATATTTATTCATGTGACTTTTTGATAAAAAGTATGTAAAAGATTAATTATTTATTTTCACTACAATTACAAACTTTACAATTTCTACAAAAATTTTTTTATAAAATTTTCGAACACGTAAACTACCCTCGAATAACCCCCGCCTATTTTTGGAAGATTTGGAATCCCCCGCACTACTTTTTAATAGAATGGTTTTTTCTGGTGGATTTATTCATCCTCCTGTGATTCTAAATTAATGTTTAACAAACGTAGAGGTAAACAAACTTGCTTGTTTTTGATACTAAATCATCAACAAAATTTATCTCTACTCTAAAATCTTATAGCCAAAAATGAAGGTGTCAGAAATTAAAATCTCATATATGAATGAAGTAGATGAGAAAATCAAAGTAATGGGAAGTAGTGAAGTTTATCAAGTTCTTAAAGCGAATTGGGATTTGGATACAATTGAACTTCAAGAAGAGTTCAAAATATTATTACTAAATCAAGGGAATCAAGTTTTAGGAATTAAAAGCATGTTTAAGGGCGGAATAAACACTTGTAGCATTGATGTAAGGTTAATTATGGGAATGGTATTAAAAGCTAACGCATCTGCTCTTGTAATAACTCATAACCATCCAAGTGGAAACCTAAATGCGAGTGAATCAGATAAACGAATAACTTCTAAAATTAAAGAGTGTTGCGAGTTATTTGATATTCGATTGTTAGACCATATCATTATGGTTAAAAATTCTTACCTTAGTTTTGCAGACGAAGGAATTCTTTGATTTAAATAAAATATACGAGTAGGGTTGAAAATGATAATTAGTGGAAATCATCCCCGATTTCATCCCCTTTAGAAGGTTTTTAGAGCTAAGATATTGATATGTAGTGCATGTCCCGAATCCCGCCAGCTCCACAAATCTCCTTTAAAAAGTTTTAAAGGAGGTTTTTTTATTAAGAAAACTAAGGTTCCCAAATAATACGTGTCATCACATCAAGGTTGGTTCCGGTATGTTTGGTGATAGGAACTCCAGTAACCAAACCAATCATTAAATTGTGTTGAATAGCCAATCTAATTTGAGGTCTAAAAGTATAATGAAATCCATCGTGGTCAATATCCATATTATTTTTAAGTCCAATAAAGTTTTTCGAATTTGGTAAAACATACATCATACTTGCATTTATAGTTGCTCCAACATCTACTTTTTGCTCTTTATAATGATGTTCAAAAATAGGACCTGTCTAGATTAACGTGTTGAAATTTTTAAAATTCTTTGCTCCAATAAAAACAGGATTCATTTTCATACCCGTAAATACAGAGCCTTGATGTCCTATTTTTTTGAAATTATTGAATTCAAATTCATGAACATAAGTTACTGCCAAAGATATTTTTCGTTTTTCATTCACCAAAAAAGTATATTCAGTAGCTAATTTTAACCCTTCAATTTTATTGTTCGGAACATAAATAGAGCCATCGTTATTATCGCTTTTGTGATTAAAAGAAAAAGGTACTTCAACCTCCAATCCCAAACGATCTGCAACAGCCCATTCATACTCAATAAAACCATTATATTCATTATATCCTTTTTTCGAGGCAACTCCAAATCCTACATTTATCTCAGCTTCTCCTTTTCGTGCGCCCAAATCACGCATCAAATCTGTATACAAAGGTTCTGCATGTTTAATTTTAGGTTTTAATGTTTTTTGTTGAGGTTGAATGGTGATAATTGAATCATTTTTCGTCTGAGCTATCGTAGTAATTGTTAAGAAAGTGCTTGTAATTATTGTAAAGAAAAATTTCATTTGTTTATTATTTTGAGACAAAGGACAAAGAAGATTTAGGAAGAAATTAGGAATTGAAGTTTTACCCCTTTAAAAATCTAACCTATTAAATTTTGAATTTTTTTGATACTTATCATTTTAAGAATAATAAAAACTATCTTATCTTAGTCGATGAATTAACACCACATTTAAGACAATCAAACAATTATGAGTTCCTACGAATATTATAACTTTCCGATACAATTGATAAACGGTTTTTTAGATGATTCTAAAAAAGTTTTGATTGATATTTCACATTATTGTATTTATAGAGTTTTTATAGATAATTTCGAGAAATATTCGGGTTCTTTTACAGGTTATCAGAAGGCTTGTGATGATTTTGGAATCGAATTTAAAAATGTTGCAGCAGCTTATCAAAATGGTAAAGATTTGTATGAAGCAACAATAGATAAAAGTCCGATGGTTGGAATGACTTCTGAAATGTATTGGGATTATATGACCAATGAAAAATCTGAATTTGAAAAGGTTTTACTGCTTGGAGATCTTGCTTTTAAAAGCATTTTAGGTGCAAAATCATATATAAAATTGGATAATAAATATTGGTTTAGCCGAATGAATGGTTCTGTAAAATCAATTGCGAAAGAAGAAATTTCTCCAAAACTTCAACGTTATTTGAACGAATATCAAACCAAAAAAATTAAGAATCAATTAATTGCTGGTTGGGGATTAGCTTCATATTCAAGATATAATCGCGGATTTTATGTAAGTTATAAAATGACATTAGATGATTTGGCCTATCATGCAGAAAAGATTAGAAAATCTACTCAAGATAAAAAAATCAAAAATGATGTAAAATCAGCTCACGAAAAAGCATTAGAGAGATTGGAAAAAGAAGGAAAAATTAATTAAGATTTATTTTTTACGACACTATCTCACAAACTGTGTAAGTAAAATAACTTGGGTTGAACAACTTAAGTCATTTTTTATTAACTTTAAAAACACAGTTTGTTATGAAGGAAGAATTATTTTCAGAAGAATTTTTCAAGCAGTTTAAAACTAGCGAAGAATTATCAAGTTTTTTACAAAACCTTCAAAAACGCGCAATCGAAACGATGCTCAAAGGTGAATTGGACGCGCATTTGGATTATCCTAAACACGATAAATCGAAAGATACGAATAGTCGAAATGGCTATGGCACAAAGACGATCAAAACGAGTTTAGGCGAATCTGAAATTCAGGTTCCCAGAGATCGCGAAGCGAGTTTTAATCCAATGTTGATTCCCAAACGCAAAAGCATGGTTGATGGCTTAGAAAACATCATTGTGTCGCTTTATGCCAAAGGAATGAGCGTTT
>NZ_DJBB01000068.1:0-210 GCF_002429865.1 Empedobacter sp. UBA5987 | reverse complement strand
CCAAAAATAAATTATCATTTCCAACCGACGAAGCTGTTATGAAATCCGTATATTTGGCGGTAAGAGAAGCAACCAAAAAATGGTCTATGCCAATACATAATTGGGGAATTATTTTACATCAATTCTTGAATTTATATCAAAAAAGGGTTAGAATTTAAAAATATCCTAACCCAAGTTATTTATAACTTACACACTTTAAAGGAGAGTGCC
>NZ_DJBB01000067.1:0-18116 GCF_002429865.1 Empedobacter sp. UBA5987 | reverse complement strand
TATTAAAAGCCTCAAGATTATTCTTGAGGCTTTTTATCGAATGATTAGGATGTAAACCTGATTAAAAATACAAAAATATTAGGGTGATTATTACGAAAGGGCTCACCTCTTCCCATTCCGAACAGAGAAGTTAAGCCTTTCAGTGCCGATGGTACTGCTATTGCGGGAGAGTAGGTCATTGCCAGTTTTTATTTAAACCTCAAGATTTATTTCTTGAGGTTTTTTTATATTTTATACAGAAAGTATTATGATAATTTTTAATCATTCAACTAAATATTACGATTTAGTTTCATTCTTATTTTATGGATAATTAATTAAGAAGTTAAAACAAGTTTTTGAAAATTTTAAAAAAAATATAGTTCGGAATCTCACAAGATGTAACTATGTAAATCAATATTTTCTAATTTAACTTTATTTGATTAGTAATATTCTCAATTACTTTTGATAATTTCGGTCCAAGTGATAATTACCATTCAAAGAAATATGTATTTATTGATCCAATAATTGGTGAATTTTTCCTTGAAATTACGCATTGTTTGATATTGATTAAACTTCCCAATTTGTTTTCAATGGGTATTGTTTTGTGCTTTAAATTAACAAAAAGATAGTCAAAAATGCGAATCCATCTTCTTCTACTCCAATGCTTTTAATATATTTCCAAAAATGATAGTATTGCAAATATTTAAGCAAAATTCCATGTAGATTTTAATCCTTTGTTGATATAACATAAGTAATCAATAAAGCAATTCCAACAAATAGCATCATCAATTTTGAAAGATGCATAAATTCGGTTGTTAAAAATAATTTTTGAAAATGTAAACCTTCTGCAAGAGGAGAAGTGATGACTGAAATTTATATTAATCATTCCTAATTTAAAAATCATAACAGCAGGAAAAAATTCGAGTAAATACTTTTCTTCCAACCCATATAAAACTCAAACATCCAAAACCTAAAGCCAGTCAAAATTCAAAACACGGTACAATAAATTTGTAACTAATCTTTGGTAATGATAATAACCAAATTGTGTTAAAATATACATCATAGTAAATTCTACAGCGGCCAAACCTCTCAAAAACTTCGGAATAATCATCAATAAAACAGAAATCGTATAAGCAAAAGCTAATGCATCAAAAATGGGTTGAATACCTAACGCTAACATTGTAAAATAAACATGTAATATCCCAGTAATTTCGATGATTGTTGAAATTAGAATCGTGAGATTTATATTTTTTTGTCCAAAGAAGCTTCAAAAATTGGATTGATTTCTTTACAATTTTTGGAAATTTATTCTCTATAATTTGATTGAATTTGTTTTTTGTTTTTAAATGAGCTGTAAAAGAAATAAACCAGAATTAAAATTATGCCCAAAATAACTAATGATATCTACAAATCATTAAAATATTTGTTGACGAAAATACTATAAATAATGATGGATATACCTATGTTGAAAACCGTTAATAATCAAATAAAACCATAAATAGAACTTGCCTAAATTTATTTGTTTCAAATTGTTGTTTTTTTATTTGTTTGGGTAGATAAGCTAAAAAACTAATTCCGCCCGCTAGTAAAAAAACAATGATAAAATTTCGTTTGAGTTATAGATTGAATGTGCGCTAAAGTTTAAAAGTTAAACCATCTGCTTTGAAACATGTGATATACATTACAATTTGTAATGAAATATAGAGAAGAGTAATCACGAAACCGATTAATAACAAAAAAGGCTGCACTCTGGTTACTTGGAATAATTTGCATCATTTCTTTTCATTTGCTTTTGAAATATACAAATGTTCAATATAATAAGTCTTGCTATAACTTGTTGCCAAGATTTTTTTACATATTTTATAGTTTGTGGAAATTTAATTTTGGTATGACATTGATAAGTTTTATCAATTTAGGGAAAAATTAAAAATAAAAATTTATGATTAACTTGAAAATCTCCTATATTGAAAATAAAAATAAGATATGGAGACTGGATTAAATATACGTCAAGCTATTTTGAATGATGCAGATAGAATTTGGGAAATTTTGCAACAAGCAGTTGAGAAAAGAAAAGAGGAGGGAAGTAATCAATGGCAAAATGGTTATCCAAATCTAGACGTTGTAAAAAATGATATCTCAAATGGTTTTGGTTATATAATTGAGAATGATAATAATCTAATCATTGGATATGTTGCAATTATTGATGAGATAGAACCTGCTTATACAGCAATTGAAGGAAAATGGCTGAATGATGATCTATATATTGTCATACATCGATTGGCTGTTGCACAAGATGTTAAGATGAAAGGTTTGGGAACTTGGGCAATGACCGAAATCGAGAAGGTTGCAATTTCAAAAAACATACATACTATAAAAGTTGATACCAACTTTGATAATATTGGAATGTTGCGTGTTTTTGAAAAGTTAGGTTATCATTATTGTGGAGAAGTTTATTATGATGGAAGTCCAAGAAAAGCTTTTCAAAAAATTATTCAGGATTTAACATAATTGAAGATTTCAGATAGAATTTAGAAAAACTAAATAATCAAATTGATAAAATGATAAAAAGATTCCAAAAAAGGAATCTTTTTTTATGAATTTACATAGGATAATTATGTTTAAAATGTAAAATTAATATTTTAACCCCTAATTTTTATAGGGTGTAATTGAAAATAAATGATTTTATTTAAAAATAATCTAATTTTGATAGGGTTAAAATTAAAAACTTATGAAAGTCGGATTAAAATGGAAAGTAGCTTTTGCAATTATAACGCTAGTTGCATTCGCTGGATTATTTTGGAAACCAGTTGTAGATATTCCAAATACAGGAGAATTCCTTAGCGAAGAAAATATTGTAAATTCAGATGTCGCCTGGATTTTAGCAGCTGCAGGATTGGTGTTATTGATGACGCCAGGTTTATCATTTTTTTATGGTGGAATGGTGGGTAAACGAAATGTTATTTCTACCATGTTGCAAAGTTTTATTGCCTTAGGTGTGATTTCGATTTTGTGGGTTGTAGTTGGGTTTTCACTGTCTTTTGGTGAATCAATTGGTTTTACAATAAATGGAGAACATTACGGAATTATTGGTAATCCTTTAAGTTACCCATTTTTTAGTCATGTTGGAGCATTTCCACATAAAGACATGGCATCTACAATTCCATTTGTTTTATTTGCATTGTTTCAAATGAAATTTGCAGTCATTACACCAGCACTTGTAACTGGTTCTTTTGCTGAAAGAGTGCGTTTCATTTCATATTTATTGTTTATGATTTTATTTAGCTTAATCATTTACACACCGCTTTGTCATATGGTTTGGCATCCAGAAGGTTTATTGAATAAATATTTTGGAGTAAAAGATTTCGCTGGAGGAACTGTTGTTCATATGAGTGCTGGATTTGCAGCATTGGCAGGTGCTTTGGTGATAGGTAAACGTAAAAACAGAGAACACAAACCTGCAAATATTCCATTTGTTATGCTTGGAACAGGAATGTTATGGTTCGGATGGTTTGGTTTCAATGCTGGTTCAGCTTTGGGAGCAAATGCCACAGCAGCTTTAGCTTTCGGAACAACAACAATTGCTTCTGCTTCTGGAATGATGACATGGATACTTTTTGATAGAATTAATGGTCGTAGCGTTTCTGCTATGGGAGCATGTATAGGGGCTGTAGTTGGATTAGTAGCAATCACTCCAGCTTGTGGATTTGTTACAATTCCTGAAAGTATATTTTTTGGCTTTATTACTGCTATTGTCTCAAATGTAATGGTTCATTGGAAAGTATTAAAACGAGTTGACGATACTTTAGATGTTTTTGCATGTCATGGTGTCGGAGGAATAATGGGAATGATTTTGACAGCTATTTTTGCACATGGTGAAAATGCGAGTTTGTTACATGGCGGGGTGGATGTGTTTGCACATCATATGATTGCTTTGTTGTTTGTCTCGTTATTTACTTTTTTCGGTGCGATTGCTTTATTTTATATTACGGATAAAATGATTCACTTACGTGTGAGTGATAGAGCAGAGTTCGAAGGATTAGATTTGTCGCAACACGAGGAAAGTTTACATTAATTAAACAATGATATTATAAAAAAATCCGACTACTTTTTGTAGTCGGATTTTCAATTTATACTAATCCAGCACGCTTTAATAAAGCATCTGCTGTTGGTTTATGACCTCTAAATTCTTCGTACAATTTCATCGGTTCTACTGTTCCTCCAGATGATAAAAGTTTATAGAATTTTTGAGCTGTTTCTGGATTGAAAATTCCAGTTTCTTGGAAGAATGCAAAGGCATCTGCATCCAAAACTTCTGCCCATTTATATGAATAATAACCAGATGAATATCCACCTTGAAAAATATGAGAGAAGGATGTACTCATCATATTTTTATCAATTTCTGGATACAACTCTGTTTGTTTGAACGTTTCTTTTTCAAATTGTTGTAAATCATTAATTTCAGCCAAATCATTTGCATGATAAGCCATATCCAATAATCCAAAACTCAATTGACGAACAGTTTGATAACCTTCCATAAAACTTGAAGAAGCTTTTACTTTTTCAATTAATTCTTGCGGAATAATTCCTCCTGTTTGATAATGTTTTGCAAATAATTTTAAAGCTTCTGGTTCGTAACAGAAGTTTTCGTAAAATTGAGAGGGTAATTCAACAAAATCCCAATAAACATTTGTTCCAGAAAGACTTTCGTACGTTGTATTTGGTAACATTCCGTGTAGCGCATGTCCAAATTCGTGGAACAATGTTGTTACTTCCTGAAATGTCAATAAAGATGGCGTGTCTTTCGTTGGTTTTGTAAAATTACAAACAATCGAAACGTGCGGACGTTTGGTATTTCCATTCACATTAGAAGCTTCTCTATAACTTGTCATCCAAGCACCAGGGCGTTTTCCTGCACGCGGGAAAAAGTCTGCATACAATAAGCTTAAGAAGGCTCCATTTTTATCTAGAACTTCATAAGTTGTTACTTCATCGTTGTATTTATCAATGTTGTGAATTTCTTTAAACGTAATTCCATATAATTTTGTTGCGACATCAAAAGCTCCTTGAATTACATTTTCTAACTGAAAATAAGGTTTCAATTCTTCGTCAGAAAGACTGAATTTTTTCTGTTTTAGTTTTTCAGCATAATACGCATGATCCCAACGTTGCAATATTTCAATCCCATCAATTTCTTTTGCAAATGCAGTTAATTCTTCAATTTCTTTTTCTGCAAACGGTTTTGCTTTCTTTAATAAATCATTCAAGAAATCTAAAACTGTCGTAGGTGTTTTTGCCATACGTTCTTCCAAAACATAATCAGCATGCGTTTTATAACCTAATATTTTAGCACGTTCGTGACGAAGTTTTACAATGCTTTTGACATTTTCTTCGTTGTTAAATTCATTATTTTGATAAGCTTTTACACCATTTGCTCTAAACAATTTTTCTCTTAATTCACGATTTTCTGCGTATTGCATAAACGGAATATAGCTTGGTGTTTGCAACGTAATCAACCAACCTTCGTGATTTTTTTGTTCTGCATCAGCTTTTGCTTGATCAATCGCATATTGAGGTAAACCTTTCAAATCATTTTCATCAGTAATAATCAATTCGTATGCATTAGTTTCAGCCAAAACATTTTGACCAAATTGCAATGATAACATCGAAAGTTGTTTGTCAATTTCGCGTAATTTATTTTTGTCTTCTTCGTTTAGATTTGCACCATTTCTCGAAAAACCTTTGTATTTTTTTTCTAATAAATAAGCTTGTTCATCGGTTAAATTCAACGAATCCTTTTGATTATAAACGACTTTAATTCGTTCAAATAAATCTTGATTTAAGCGAACATCATTTCCAAATTCAGATAATAAAGGCGAAACTTCTTGTGCAATTTCTTGAATTTCATCATTCGTTTCAGCAGAATTAAGGTTGAAGAAAATAGAAGAAATTCGTCCTAATTTTTCACCAGAAAGTTCCATTGCTTCAATTGTGTTTGCAAAAGTTGGCGCTTCAGGATTTGCAGTAATTGCATCTATTTCTGCTTTTGCTTCTTCAATTGCTTGGATAAAAGCAGGTTTGTAGTCTTCATTTTTGATTTTAGAAAAAGGAGCACTTTCAAAAGGTGTTTCAAATTTTTCTAATAACGGATTTGCCATTTATAGTGTATTTTTTTAGTTAAAATATATTTGTTTGAACTCTTTCAAATTCTAATCCAAATGTAAGAAATCTGACAAATCGTCAAATTTAATGTGTGATTAATTTAGAGTTATTTACATTTGTTTTAAAAGTAAACAATTATGAGTGTAGCCTTAATATTCAACCAAAAACCAACAGAAGAATGGCAAAGAAATTTACAAGAATTGTTGCCAGATACGAAAGTTGAAGTTTATCCAAATATCTCAAATCCAGATGATGTAGAATTTATAGCAACTTGGAAACCGCACAAAAATTATGTGGCTGAATTTCCAAATCTAAAAGTTGTACAATCGGTTGGAGCAGGAATTGACCATTTGTTGCATACCAAAATTCCAGATTCAATAAAGGTGACACGTATTGTTGATCCTGCTTTGAAACAAGAAATGTTTGAACATGTTTTGGCTTGTGTTATGACTTCAATGAAAAATCTGTTGACGTATTATAAAGATCAAATTCGTAAAGAGTGGAAACCTACTACTTATCAAAATATCAAGGAAACAACAATTACAATTTTAGGATTAGGTGAAATCGGAAAGTTAGTAGCGGAGCAATTTGTTACTTTAGGTTTTCAAGTCAAAGGTTGGTCGAATTCGCCTAAAAATATAAATGGAGTAGAATCTTTTTCAGGAAAAGAAGGCTTGAATGCTGCGATTTCTAATACTAATTTTATTGTCAATATTTTGCCTTTGACAGACGATACAGAAGGTATTTTGAACAAAGATTTTTTTGCACAATGTTTAGCTCATACAGTTTTGGTGAATGTTGGTCGTGGAGCACATTTGGTCGAAAAGGATTTATTAATTGCAATCGAAGAAAAACAAATAAAAGAGGCTTATTTAGATGTTTTTGTAGAAGAACCTTTACCTGAAAATCACCCTTTTTGGACGAATGAAAATGTTTATGTAACGCCTCATATTGCGAGTGTTACAAATGCAACAACAGCTCTAAAACAAGTTGCAGATAACTACAACAGAATGAAAAATAACGAAGCTTTATTGAATGAAGTTTCATTAGAAAGAGGATATTAGATATACCAAAATGACGTAAGATTTTGTTAAAAAGACGCATTTATGTTTTTACTTGTCAAAAAAATCTTTTAACATTGTATTCGAAAAAATAAAAGTTAAAAATGAGTGATTATATTCAACTTTATTCAATTGATAATATTTTAAGAACTTACAAAGAAGAAGCAACTGATCGTCGGTTAGCAATCTTTGACGTAGGTCCTGAAAACAATTATTATTTTGTAAAACGAAAACCTTATAAGTTTACGTCGCTTGGGTTGATTTTAATTACTGCTGGAACATGTGAAATTACGGTGAATTTAGAACCAACGTTAATCAAACGTGATGATATTATTGTGGTTCTTCCAGGTCAGTTGTTCGAGATTATAGAGCACTCGGCTGATTTTGCTGTTCAAGCAATCTTCATTGATTCAGATTTGATTATTGAAGCTGGTTTTCACGTGAAATCCAATAATTTAGTAGAATTTTTGTCGTCTAAATATCCTAAAATCATTTCTTTAGATAAAAAGATTGTACGTGATATGCGCTACAATCTGAACAAGATTAGTAAATATACCATCAAGAACGAAAATATCTTTGCAAAAGATTTGGTTTTACATCACTTTTCAGTCTTGATGTACGAGATGGGAAATTACTACAACCAAGCTGTAATGGCGAAAAGTACAACGAAAGAAGTCAGAAAGGAGGAATTAGCTAAGCAGTTTTTGTATTTAGTTTCAACTCATTTTCGTCGTCAGCGTAATGTACAGTTTTATGCAGATGAAATGTTTATTAGTCGTAAGCATTTAACCAAAATTATCGTTGAAGTCTTTAATAAATCGCCTAAACAAATCATTGCCGAAGCCATTGTTTTAGAAGCTAAAGTCTTACTAAAGAACCCAAAATATAGTGTTTCTGATGTTGTGACAGAATTAAATTTTATTGATACTTCCGTTTTTAGTAAATTTTTCAAAAACTATGCAGGTGTTTCGCCAACAACTTTTATCGCTTCTAACTAATAATTGATGTAAATCAATGCAAATGTGAAAACTTTCTAAAAACGTCTTTTTGACATATTATTACGTTTATTTCGCTAACTAATTTGTTAAATTGGATAGACCTTTGTTGCTCAAATTTTAATTGATGCGTCTTTTAGTAGATAATCGATACATGAAATTTGAATGAAAAGAATTTTATGGTGGTAGATTTTACAAAAAAAATATTTGCACATATTTCAGCAATCGGTGGTTATGTGCCAGAGAATAAACGAACTAATTCCGATTTAGAAAAGATTACAGACACTTCTGATGAATGGATTGTAAAAAGAACGGGAATTAAAGAACGTCGTATTTTAGAGGAAGGTTTAGCGACTTCTGATATGGCGGTTAGTGCAATTCAGAATTTAATTGATACATACAAAAAAGACATCAAAGATGTTGATGCGTTGATTGTTGCGACTTCTACACCAGATATGTTGATGCCTGCTACAGCGAATATTGTATGCGAAAAGTTAGGAATAGAGAATGTTTGGGCATTTGATATGAATGCAGCTTGTTCTGGATTTTTGTACGCGTTGGACATGGGCGCTTCGTTGATTGAAAGCAGACGTTACAAAAATGTTTTGGTAATTGGTGCTGATAAAATCAGTGCGTATGTAGACATCAAAGATCGTTCGACAAATATTTTGTTTGGAGACGGAGCTGGAGTAGTTTGGTTAGAGCCTACAAACGAAGAAGGAATTTTAGATGCTTTGTTACAGAGTAACGGAACAGGAAAAGAATTCTTGAATATAGAAGGAGGTGGTTCTTTGTATCCAGCGAGTTCACAGTTGTTGGTTGATGAAAAACGTTACATTAGACAAGATGGGAAAATTGTATTCAAAAATGCAATTCAATCGATGAGTGATACGTGTGTCAATGTTTTGAAACGCAACGATTTTTCTGTAGAAGATGTAAATTGGTTGGTTCCGCATCAAGCAAATAAACGAATTATTGACGCTGTTGGTAATGAAATTAATATTGAAGAAGGTAAAACTTTAATCAATATTGAGAATTACGGAAACACAATTGCAGCGACAATTCCGTTGTGTATTTGGGAAAATACATCAAAATTAAAGAAAGGAGATTTATTGATGTTGACAGCCTTTGGTGCAGGTTTCTCTTGGGGAGCAAGCTTATTGCGTTGGACAATTTAATCAATAAAAATCATATATTTTTGTTCATAAAGAACGGCAATTTCTTGTCGTTCTTTTTTTTATTGTAAACCATTAAATTCTTCACCACACTTCTTGCATTTGAACACGTTTTTGTAGTAAATAGGGTATACCCAAAATATGATAGAAGATAATAAAGAAAGTAAGCCTTTTCCTCCTTTCATTGACTTGTAATTGCTGTAATACTCATTGCTTCCACATTTTGGACAAACAAGAATTTCATCCAAATCATTGGTGTAATTTGAAGCATCAATTTCTTCTAAAACTTTCATGGCGCGATCAGTATCTTCTTTCTTAATTTTTACTTTCACACCACCAATTGCATTCGATAAAAACTGATTCATCCCAACCGAATGTTCATCAAAAACAAAAGCATCAATTTGTTCACTTTCTAATTTTGAACGTAAAATATGTGCTTCAATAGGGTTTTCAAATGTTTTTAATGTAATAAGTTCCATGCTAATTGTGTTAAATATTCAATTCAATATCCGATATAAAATTAGTTCTTTTTATCTTAATGTCTTAAATTTTTTAGTAGATGAAAAATGTAATTCAATGTTTATTTTTAATTGTATTGATGATGAATACGACACATGCGCAAAACCTAAAACAAGTTGCTTATAAAGATGGTTCGCAAAAATTGAACGGTTTAATAACCGATAATATAACAAAGAAAAGTCCAGGAGTTTTGATTTTACCTGCTTGGAAAGGAGCTGATAACGAAGCAAAAAAAGCCGCAATAGATTTAGCAAAAGAAGGTTATATTGCGTTTGTTGCAGATATTTATGGAGAAGGAAACAATCCGAAAGATAATGCGGAAGCGGCTAAAATAGCAGGAAAATATAAGTCTGATCATGCAGCTTATCAAAAACGAATTGATTTGGCGTTGAAAGAGTTAATCAAAGCTGGTGCAGATCCAAGTAAAATTGCTGTAATTGGTTATTGTTTTGGAGGAACAGGCGCATTAGAAGCTGCTCGTGCACAATTAGCTGTTGTTGGCGTTGTTTCTATTCATGGTGGATTAGCAAAAGATTCGGCTCGAAAAAATATTCCTCTTAAAACAAAAGTTTTGATTGAACATCCTGCTGAAGATGAATCTGTAAAACCCGAAGATATTTCGAATTTAGTAATTGAAATGAACGAAGGAAAAACTGATTGGCAAATGATAACTTACGCAAATTCAAAACACACGTTTACCAATCCAGAATCACCTGATTACAATAAATTAATGGCAGATAGAGCTTGGCAACATACATTATTGTTTTTAGAAGAAGTATTGAAATAAAACCGTCAATTCGAGTGAGATTCTTTTTAGAGTTTTGTATCGAGAATAAGGTTTTAGAAGATAAAATTTATCTTAATTCTCGATACAATTTTAATAAAAACCGTAATATGTAAATCTACTGAATAAACAATTGTATCATTTCATACCAAAAAGCAGCTGTAAAAAAGCCTACAATAATACTGATTCCAATAATCAAATTGGTTAGTTTGGTGTTGAGTTTAAATTGTTCCGCAATAATACTCGATGTCACTAAAGTAGGCATAGCAGCTTCAAAAATAGAGATTTTAGCTACATCACCTTTTATTCCAATTACGATGGCTAAAAGCATTACAACTGCAGGTGCAATCATTAATTTGTAAACCATAGACATCGAAATTTGTGACCATAATTTTCTCCAACCATTAAACTTTAATTGCAATCCAACCGAAAATAAAGCCAATGGACCTACGGTTGCAGCTAATTTGTCGAAGAATGGTTCTGCAGGAGATAAGTCGATAAATTGAGATAAAATCAATGCACTAATACAACCTAAAAATGGAGGGAAAGTAAATAATCGTTTCAAGATAAATTTAGAATCTATTGCTCCAGATCCATTGCTTCCTCCTTTTAATGCAGAAACTATTCCGATGGTTGATAAGCACAAAAACATGGTTTGATCACAAATAATCGCAATACTTAAATATTTTTCTCCATAAAATGCTGAGATCAAAGGGAAACCAATAAAAGATGTATTGCTATAGCCGCTTGCCAATTCCAATGTTCTTCTCGAACGCTCCGAATAGCCTTTTGCTTTGCTGTAGAATTTCATGTAAAACAAACTTCCAACGGCAATAATGACAGTCGAAAAGATAGGGAATAGCATCTCTTGCGACCATTCTACTTTTGGTAAATACTTAAACGAGACTGCTGGTAAAGCCAAATATAAGATCCACGTATTGATCCCTTTATGTGCATCAGGATGTATAGATTTTGTTGCTTTAAACACCATTCCGGCGATTATGCAGACTGCGATTAATATAAAGTTTACCATTTTTAGATATTTGGAATGCAAAGTTACAATCCCATTTTTTTTTACCCTTAAGATATCACTTTTTATTCAATGCTTATTTTTTATAAAATGGCAAGATTAGATATATTTAATTTATTATTATTGAAAATTACTTTTGAATAACAATTTTCATTTTCCAAAATAGCTGTAAATGGAGTAGGAGTTATTGTATCAGTTGTAGGAAACCAAGTTGTTTTAATAAAGTAATTTGGTAATAATATTTTCCCTTCATCTGAGCCATTAGTACCAAAAGTTTCAAAATCTCCTTTCCAGAATTTAGATGTTGTTTTCTCTTCTAATACCAGATTGGTAGCTTCAATATCAGTTGTAGGTAAACCAATTTCAGAAATTCCTAAAATAGAATGTTGATCAAATTCTGCATCGTTCTCATAAGCTAAATTATAATGTGTAATCATCTCAGCAAGATTTCTACTTCCGTCATAGAAATAAAAAGATTGTGCATTCCAATTTTCGAAGTTTGCAATATGTTGATCAGTATTGGTGTTTAGGATTTTAGTTTTATTTTGTATCCAATCAAATGCCTTTTCGAATTGATTTTTACAAACTAAAAAACTGAAATGATAAATATATTCTTCGTCCGATTTTATAAAAGTTAATCTTGTCCAACCAACTTGTAAGCTAAACTGATTTTCGGTTTCTTCAATTAAATCAAAAGCTAAAATAGTCGTATAAAATGATTTCGTTTTTTCTAACTCATTTGTAAACAATTGTAATTCTCTTATTTTCATTCTGCGATTTTTTATAAAAGTAAATCAACAAAAAAGAAGAAAGTAACAAGTTGAATTGATTTAATTAATCGCGTTATAAGAAAACTGTTTAATCTACTTCATACTCCAATAAGGCGAGATATGGATTACCTTTTAACTCAAGAACTTTTGCAAAAGCAGGTTCAGTTTTGTAACCATTCTTTTTAAGTTCGATGATTTTGTTTTTGAATGACTCGTCAAATTTTTCAAGTAGTTTCGCCTCAATGAGCATATGTCGATAGGCATTTTGTTCGGTTGGAATCTTATTCTCTAAATAAATCTCAATTTCAAATGTATCAATTCTAAAATTACACGTCAAACAAGTTTCGTTATTGTTTGTTAATTGATCGATTTTGAATTCAATATGATGAGAAAAATTCTTTGATAAATGATTTGCGGCCTTTTCAAAATTAGACGTTTCACCAATAATATCAATGTCACTATTTTCAATATTGATTTCAATCGGAATTGTACCTATTACAATAGGTTTGTATGTGTCAAGTTTTTCTAAAATTTGATGATTGCGCAACAAATGAAACACATTGTGTTGTATTTCATTTCCGTGTTCTAAATAATCAATGGTAAGAAAATTTTGCATCATTTTATTCTCATCATAGTTACCAAAGAAGTAGCCGCATGCGTTTCTTTATTCGTTGTTTCGTCAACTACAAAAATCTCTGTGCGTATGGTACTTATCTTTTTTCCGCCTTTTATCACATAGGCTTTTGAGAGTAAATAATCACCCAAAGCAGGTCGTAAATAATTCACTTTTAACTCAACTGTTACCACATAACAATCGTCGTCATAGTGAGAAACAGCAGCATAACCAGATGAAACATCAACCAAAGAAGCAATCATAGCACCATTAAACATTCCGTGTTTACGTGTCATCATTTCTTGTTTCGGAATCTTAATCGAAACATAGTCTGTTTCGCATTCGATAAGTGATGCGTTATAAAATTTTAAGGTTTCCGAACGATTAAAACTTGCTTCTACTAATTCTCTTTTTTCTGACGTCATATAAAATTGCTTTCAACAAATATAGAGATTTGTCGAAAGCAATTTCAGTTATGCAGTTACGTTATTCAAGTTTTCTTCTCTGATAATTGTATTTTGATGCGACAAAATTACTTTATCCAAACCGCGGTAATAATTCCCTTTGTCGACGGTAATCAATAAATTATTTTTCGGAATTTTATTGATAATCTTATCGTTCGGGAAATGTTGTTTCGAGTTTTTGAAGGTAATAAATACATCATCTTCAGTTAGATTTTTGACATCATCTTCCGAAATAATATCAATCAATTCATAAGGTAAATAAAGTTGATCGAAGATATAATGAAACGTTTTAAGGCGTTTTCCGTTCAATTCTTTGCTATGTTGCAAAAAGTTTCTCAATCTATGTACAACAGCGTAGAAATTACCCACCAAAGGTGGTTTGGGAATATTACGCTCGAACAAGCAACCATCAATCAAACTAAGCGGAAGTTTAATATTCAATTCATCTGTTTTTACATTGTATAGATGACGATAATCCAAACCTCTTCTCTTGAATTCTTCGATAATATGATCTTTTAGCGCAGGAACTGTAATAGGTAATTGTTGGTTGATAAAATCGACCAGTTTTTCATCTGATATAGGAGCTAAATTAAGCTCAGAAATGTTTTGTGACATACAATAAATAGTTAAAATAAAACAATTATTGTATTTCGATAATAGGGGATTTTTCGTTGTTTTTGGATGAACTCCCGTATTGTTTTACCACCGTGGAGACTCCTCTCGGTTGGTATCGTTTTCTACGATTCGAAATACGATGTAAAACTACATAAAAAATTGAATATATAGTAATCTATTCTGATAATTTTATTTTAAAACGATTATTTAGAATAATATTCTAAATAGGATTTTGTATCGAGAATAAGGTTTTAGAAGATAAAATTCTATTCTCGATACAATTTTTATTCATTACATTTCTAAAAATCACTCGAATTGACGAATTTTATTCAAATTATATAATAGGCTATAACTAATAAAATAAAGATTGTCAAGTTGAATTTATTTCAACTTCTCATCAAGAAAACTCCTCTATAATCTCCTCAAGGAGATATTTTTTACCTATTGTCATTCTGAATGAATCGTTAGTGGAATGAAGAATCTAAATTAATAAGTTTATTATCCGAATGTGACCCTGAAACGAGTTCAGGGTGACTTAACGAGTCTATCAAGTTGAATTCATTTCAACTTCTCATCAAGAAAACACCTCTATAATCTCCTCAAGTAGATATTTTTACCTATTGTCATTCTGAATGAATCGTTAACGGAAATGAAGAATCTAAACGAATAAGTTTATAATCAGAATGTGACCCTGAAACGAGTTCAGGGTGACTTAACGAGTCCGTCAAGCTGAATTCATTTCAGCTTCTCATCAAGAAAATACCTTTATAATCTCCTCAAGAAGATATTTCGACTTCGCTATTATAAATAGAGATTTAGAAAATTTTACAAATAATTAAGAAAAAATTAATTGTTTGCCGAAAATTATTTTATACATTTGAATAATAAAGTAATTAAAAAATGAAGTTTACGTGCTTATATATGTCGATTCGCAAACAGGTTTGGAATATCCAGACGTGGGAAAGTCATGTATACTAAAAAGAGATTTTATTTTTTAATATATTTTAGGTTTCCCCGTCGATTTTCGATGGGGATTTTTTTTAAACAAAAACAACAATTACCAATATAAAATTAAAAACAATGCAAAGTTTACAACAAGTAACGATCCCAGTTTGGCCCTTAGAGGACAACACAATCTTAAACAATGTTTCGGTAACATTTCAACTTTTTGGACTTCCATTAGGAACAGCTCCAGTCATTTTGATTAACCATTCCTTACACGGAGATTCAGATTGTACCTATCATTGGGATGGAGTCATGGGGAAAAACAAAGCAATTGATCTTAATGAGTATACGGTAATCTGTATAGATATTCCTGGAAATGGCGTTTCCGAAACCATAAAGTACGATTATATACCACGCGATCACATTACAGCACGCGATGTAGCGGTATTGTTTTGGTTGACGTTATTTGAATTGGAAGTAGACGAGATTTTTGCCATTATTGGTGCAGATTTAGGTGGAGGATTAGCATGGGAAATGGCATGTTTGTTTCCAAATAAGGTGCTGAATATTATTCCGATAGCAGCAAGTCCTAAGACAACATATTGGTTGGTAAAAGAGCCCACTTCTAAAAGCGAATACCTGAAATCTATTTTCTATTCGATAGATATATCACGCAATAGAGGCGATATATTGCAAGTTTCGCAATACATCAAATCGAAGATACATGTGATTTATGTGAAGGACGGAAACTTGTTCAACAAAGCAGAATTGAAACGTTATTACGCCAAACTGCAAGAGTTTAACAAACATGTGCAGTTTCATGAAATAGAACAAATAGAAAACAACGAATTATTGAAAGCCAATATCGATGAGGTTGAAAAAATAGTAGACGGTATCCTCGAAAAAGAGTTTATTAATAATGTCGCATAAAACAAAAAGCTCCTGCAAGGGAGCTTTTTGTATTTGTGGTATAGGTGTATTTTGTCTGAAATATTGAGTTGTGCAACAGTTACCGATGTTGTACGCCGTATTTTTAAGGTTTCCATTTGTCCATTATAAACTTTTGAATTTTTTTACCTCTTTCAATAATTGTTTTATCATTCCAATCTTCAAAACTAACTAATTCTCTTTCCGAACAGAAATCAGAATTGATATATAGTTGTTTTTTAGAACTAAAAGTTTTATTTGTCAAAGAGCTGTTTTGGAAAGTCAGAACTAGATTCCCAAGAAGGTTAATGTTTTCAAGAGGTTTTATTCCTGCCATCAAATTTTGTGGAGCAATATGTTCAATGGTTATTTTGTTATTTTTAGTTAATTCTTGAATCGTTCCAAAATCAAATTTGGATTTTAGTTCATTTTGCAGATAATATTCATAGTCAAGTAAAATTAGTTTTAGTGCATTCTGAGAAAGGGTGTTATAAACGCTTAAATTAATAATTGATTTTCTCAAATCAAGATTATTACTGTTTTTTTCAATCAAATTACGAAGTTCTTTCTTTAATTCAGTGAAATTTATTTTGTTTGAATAAACTTTATGTGCTAAATCAAATATTACAGAAATACCTGTGTTACCTCTTCGGTTTCCAAAAATAAAAACTCTAATTGTAAAAATCTCTAAGATTTCATTGATTGAAATTAGAAAATCAGGTTTAAATTTTTTATTTGTTAGGATTGCAAGATAAAGCGGAAGAAAACTTTCAATTTTACCTAAAGTTTCAAGACGGAAAAAAGATTTATTAATTTCCTCATTGTCAAATTCTTGATTTAAGATTTGTAGGTAGAAAGTAGAACATTTATGCAAAAAATTATTAAAATCTTTAATTTCTTTTATTTTTTTATCTCTTTGAGTGCCATCATTATCAAAGAGATTCTTTTTAGCAAATATTTCCCGTTGTTTTATTAGTTCAGTTTTAATTTTCTTTGGAATATCTGACAAATCTTTACTATCACCAACATAAGCAATGTAACAATTCTTCAAAAATGAATTTTCAATTCTTGCGGTTGAATAGTTTTCAATCGCCATTAAATCAGTAAATATTTCTCCAAATTTTTTGTTTATTTCTTTTGCTAATGATTTTTCATTTAATCTATTTGTTAAATAAATAAGATAATTTTTTACTTTATCAATATCAGACAAAGGAAGTCCTCTATCATTCATTGTCTCAAAAATTAAACCTACTTCAGATTCTTCTTCCAATTCAAATATATTTACTTTAAATTTAGAAAGGAGATTATTGTAAATATTTATGAGCGTATTTATTGATGTATATCTTTGCAAAAATGTATGAAAATACACACGAGTAAAAAGCAAATTTTTCTGTGTTTTTGTTGTCGGGAGAAGCTTTTTAATACTATTTATGTCAAAGTCTGTAATCAAGGTATAAAAAAACTCTTGATTACTTTTGTTGTTCAAGCGCAAAAGAGATTTTTCCTTATTAATTACGCTTCTTATAATTACATCGTCTGCTTCTAAAGGTTTTATTTCACTTATTCTGTGATAAATACTGATTAAAAGTAAATGAAATGTTGTCAATCTTTGTTGTCCATCAACGATATCGTATTTTGTTAGATTTGTAATTCCAATTTTTTCCTGTCCTGCTTTAATCAAAGTAATTGTTCCTGCATAATGCTCTTTTATGAATTCAACATCGCCTAAATCATTTAATAGATCATCTAATTGGTCTTTTGTCCAAGAATAACCTCTTTGATATTCGGGAATTGTAAAAATTCCATAGTTTAAAAATTTTTCTACTGTGTCAAATTTCATAAATGCTGTGCTTTAGGCGGTTTTTTGGATAATATGGCGTATAACGGAAAAAGTATTGGCGAAGTGCGGGCTTTCGAAGAACTAAAAGTTCAAGAATTCAGAAACGTAGCAAATGGCTTTTTCAGATTGTTAAATTAATAAAAAAATCAAGATGAAAAGCCAATTTGCGGATAAATATCTAAAATAGTTTAACTTAGACTTTAACCCCGCCTTTTGCAAATACAATGTGCTTGTTGCACA
>NZ_DJBB01000029.1:11400-11740 GCF_002429865.1 Empedobacter sp. UBA5987 | reverse complement strand
TTGAACATGCCAATGAAACTTTCATTGAAATTCGTATCCATTATCTGTTTGAATTGTATTAATTATAAAAGGGAATTTTTCTACCACATAATTTATGAAATCAATTTAGTTCAATTGATTATGTTTTTCATAGATTTTAAGCGCTCTAATTCGTGTAGCATCATCAATTGCTGTATATTGAAATCGCTTGATTTTAGTTCCATTTACGTCATGGAATATTAGAAATTTAACATCAACTTGTACCTGATGACCAGGTGTTTCTTTTTCATACCTGATACTATGCATGGCTCTTCTAGTCACCTTTCTGTCTAATCTAGCAACATTATTACGCTTTAGAATA
>NZ_DJBB01000029.1:0-11395 GCF_002429865.1 Empedobacter sp. UBA5987 | reverse complement strand
TAGTGTTATTTCCATATTCTTTGGCGTATTTTAGAACTTGTAGTTTTTTACTATAAGTTAAGTAAGCTTCTATTTCTTTTGTCTTTTTAATCATCATAAGGCTATATTAGTTTTTTTACTAATTTAGTCTACGAGGATATGACGTACCCACAATTTGAAAGTGTCTTCTCCTTTTTGAAGTAATGGTGGAAGACTTGTTTATGTTTTAGTGTTTCGGTCAAATGATTTTGGATTGTAAATATTGTCTTCAAATTCTTTCAGTAAACCAATTGTGCAACGATAAACAAATTAATCACCGCATAACTTGCGGAGAATATTCAAATATTTACCGCAAAACAGTTATAACAAGTTTTCAATAACCTTTTGCAAAGAGAAAATAATTGAATATTCATATAAAAATGTCCGTTATTTCAGTCGTTTTAATTATATTTGTATGAAATAACGGACATTTATGAAAAAACAAATTGTTTTACCTCGTTATAAAGATACCTTATCACAAATGGGTGAGCAAATAAAACTTGCCCGTAAACGTCGCAAATTAACAGCGGTACAAGTCGCTGAAAGAGCAGATATTTCCAGATCCACTTTAAATCTCATCGAAAAAGGAGAGCCAAGTGTAGCGATGGGAGCTTATTTCAATGTGCTTCGGGTTTTAGGCTTACAAGATGATTTTTTAAAGTTAGCAGCAGACGACACACTTGGTCGTAAACTACAAGATTTAGAGATATTATAGGATGGCAGTACAGAAAACAGATATATATGTTTATGCTGATTGGCAAGATTTAGAAAGTCCAATACTAATGGGCGTATTATCGGCCTATCAAGCCAAGGGACGAAAAGCATTCAGCTTTTCGTATGATAATCTATGGTTAAAATCTGGACATCATCATCAGTTAGATCCCAATTTACATTTATTTGCAGGGCCACAATTTGCTAATGATAAAGAAAACTTTGGACTCTTTCTAGACAGTATGCCTGATACTTGGGGACGTACCTTAATGAAAAGACGTGAAGCTCAACTCGCTAAAATAAAAGGTGAAAAAGCGAAAACATTATATGATATTGATTTCTTATTAGGTGTCTATGACGAAACACGTATGGGGGCTTTGCGTTTTAAACTAGATCCAAAATCTGACTTTTTGGATAATGATACCGAAAAGGCTACGCCACCATGGTCTACTGTAAGAGAACTTCAACAAGCTGTCGTTCATTACGAAAATGATACCGATAATGAAGCGATAAACAAATGGTTACAACTATTAATAGCTCCTGGTTCTTCTTTGGGTGGAGCTCGTCCAAAAGCTAATATTTTAGATGAGCATAAACATCCATGGATTGCTAAATTTCCATCTAAGAATGACACTATTGATAAAGCTAGTTGGGAATATTTAGCGTATCAATTAGCGATAAAAGCAGGGATAAATATGTCGGAATGTAAAATAGAAAAGATTAATGGTCCGTATCATACTTTTTTTACCAAACGATTTGATCGTGAAGGAAGTAATAGAATTCATTTCGCATCGGCAATGACCATGACAGGAAATAACGAAGAAACCATAAAAAATCAGCCTGCCAGTTATTTAGATATTGTGGAGTTCATCCAATCGAATGGAGCGAACATCAATGAAAATTTAACCCAATTATGGCGTAGAATCATTTTTAATATTGCGATATCCAATACTGATGATCATTTACGAAATCATGGATTTATTTTAACGAAAGAAGGTTGGGTTTTATCACCTGCTTATGATTTAAATCCATCCATTGATAAAGATGGTTTAGCCTTGAATATTGATATGGATAATAATGCGTTAGATTTTGAATTAGCGAAAAGTGTTGGTGAGTATTTTCGATTAACGACTACAGAAATGGATCAAATAATCGATGAAGTAACTTCTGTAGTTAAGAATTGGCAGGATATCGCTAAACAAATTGGAATTTCAAGAGCTGAACAAGAACTAATGGCAAGTGCTTTTAAATATTAGTTGCAATTAATAAAATAAAAAACCAATACAAAAAAGCACTAACGTCTTATTTTGGCGTTTAAATGCATTAATTTTGTAATGTTTACAATAATGAATATACAAAAGATAATTTTTATCTTTAAAAAGAAATAAAGACAATGACAAATACAGCCCAAAGAGCAGAACTACAAGCCAAAATCTGGAAAATTGCCAACGAAGTACGTGGCTCAGTAGACGGATGGGATTTCAAACACTTTGTGTTAGGAACTTTATTCTATCGTTTCATAAGTGAGAATTTCACTAATTATATAGAAGGCGGTGACGAAAGTGTAAACTATGCAAAATTAACAGACGACATCATCACACCAGAAATCAAAGACGACGCCATAAAAACAAAAGGATATTTTATTTATCCAAGTCAATTGTTTTGTAACATAGTTGATAACGCCAATACAAATTCAAACTTAAATACAGATCTAAAAGCGATATTCACAGATATTGAAAACTCAGCGAATGGGTACGAATCTGAACAAGACATCAAAGGATTATTTGCAGATTTTGACACCACAAGTACACGTTTAGGTAATACAGTAGAAGACAAAAACAAACGTTTAGCTGCAATCTTAAAAGGAGTTGCCGAATTAAACTTTGGTAGTTTCGAGGAAAGTCAAATCGACTTATTTGGGGATGCGTACGAATTTTTAATTTCTAATTATGCAGCAAATGCAGGGAAATCGGGTGGTGAATTCTTTACACCTCAAAATGTATCGAAATTGATTGCGCAATTAGCCATGCACAAACAAACTACGGTAAACAAAATATACGATCCTGCTGCTGGTTCGGGTTCTTTGTTATTACAAGCAAAAAAACATTTCGATAACCACATTATCGAAGATGGATTCTTTGGACAAGAAATCAATCATACAACCTACAACTTAGCGCGTATGAATATGTTTTTGCACAATGTCAATTACGATAAATTCAATATCCAATTAGGAGATACTTTAACCGATCCTCATTTTATCGACGATAAACCTTTCGATGCCATTGTATCTAATCCTCCTTATTCGGTGAATTGGGTAGGTTCGGATGATCCCACTTTAATTAACGATGATCGTTTTGCACCAGCTGGAGTTTTAGCACCAAAATCAAAAGCAGATTTTGCGTTTGTCTTACATGCGCTTAATTATTTATCAAGTAAAGGGCGTGCAGCCATTGTATGTTTTCCTGGTATTTTCTACCGTGGTGGAGCAGAACAAAAAATCAGAAAATATTTAATAAAAGAAAATTTTGTAGAAACAGTAATCAGTTTACCTGCAAATTTATTCTTTGGAACTTCTATTGGCGTAAATATCTTAGTTTTATCAAAACACAAATCTGAGTACAAAACACAATTTATCGATGCGACAGGTGAGGACTTCTACAAGAAAGTAACCAACAACAATATGTTAGAGGATGTACATATCGAGAAGATTATGCAGTTGTTTGATGCGAAAGAAAATGTAAAACATGTTGCAGTAACCATAGAGAATAAGATAATTGAAGAAAACGATTATAACCTTTCGGTAAGTTCGTATGTAGAAGCGGTAGATACACGCGAAGTGATAGACATTGAAGTGTTAAATACTGAGTTAGCTGAAACTGTGAACAACATTTCATCTTTACGTGCAGCGATTGATCATCTTGTAAAAGAAATCGAAGGATGAGTGAAATAATTTTATATACTGCAGAAGATGGACAAACTAAAATTAATGTCCAATTGGATGACGATACAATTTGGTTAACGCAAAAACAATTGGTTGAATTATACCAAACTTCAAAATCAACAGTAAGTGAACATATTAAGAATATTTTTACAGAAGAAGAACTGATTGCAGAAGCAACTGTTCGGAAAATCCGAACAGTTCAAATAGAAGGTAATCGTGAAGTTTCTCGTGAACTGGATTATTACAATCTTGATATGATTATTGCTTTGGGGTATAGAATAAACTCGAAGATTGCTACAGGCTTTCGTCAATGGGCAACCAATCGGCTGAAAGAATATATTGTAAAAGGTTTCACGATGGATGATGAACGCATGAAAAATCTTGGTGGAGGCAATTATTGGAAAGAACTTTTAGATCGTATTCGTGATATCCGTTCAAGTGAAAAGGTAATGTACCGCCAAATATTGGATTTGTACGCTACAGCAACTGATTACGATCCAAAAAGTGATGCAAGTTTAACCTTTTTCAAAATTGTACAAAACAAATTGCATTATGCTGCTCATGGGCATACTGCAAGCGAAGTCATTTATATGCGTGTAGATAGCGATAAGCCTTTTGTTGGATTAACCAATTTTAAAGGCGATGAACCTACACAAGCTGAAGCGATGATTGCCAAAAATTTTTTAGAAGAAAAAGAATTACGTGTATTGAACAACTTGGTAGCAGCCTATTTTGATTTAGCCGAATTAAATGCTATTGAAGAGCGCCCAATGCGTATGAACGACTACATCCGTGAGTTAGATAATATACTGAATTCGACAGGACGCAAAGTTTTAGATAATGCAGGGAGTATCTCTAATGCTGCAATGAAAGAGAAAGCAACCTTAGAATACAAAAAATACAAAGCCAAAACCCTTAGCAATGTGGAAAGTGAATACCTAAAAACCATTACAATCTTAGAAAAACAAGCTAAAGCAGGCGATAAACAGGCTAAAGCAAATAACAAAAAAGGAGGGAAATCATGAGCAAATTAGACGAGTTATTACAAGGTGTTGATGTGGAGTGGTTGGCTTTGGGGAAAATTGCTAATTTTTTAAATGGAAAAGGACATGAAAAAGCAATTTCTGATGATGGAAAATATATAGTTGTAAATTCTAAATTTGTATCAAGTGAAGGAAAAATAATTAAATACTCTGATGTTCAAATTGTACCATTGTACATTGATGATATTTTAATTGTAATGAGTGATTTACCAAATGGTAAAGCTTTAGCTAAAACATTTTTAGTAGAAGAAAATGATAAATACACGTTAAATCAGCGTATAGGACGCATTTCTGTAATAAATAAAAATGCTTTATTACCAAAGTATTTAAATTATATACTTAATAGAAATTCTGATTTGTTAAAATTTAATAATGGTGTAGATCAGACGAATTTAAAAAAGAATCAAATTCTTGAAGTTTCTATCCCAATCCCTTGTCCAGATAATCCAGAAAAATCTCTTGAAATCCAACAAGAAATTGTTCGTGTTTTAGACGAATTAACTTCGTTAACCAACCAATTAACAACCGAATTAGAAACGGAACGCCAAAACCGTAAAAAACAATTCGAGTTCTTCCGTGAACAGTTGTTAAGTTTCGAAAAAGGTGAGGCAGAATGGAAAAGTTTAGGTGAAATTTTAAATCGTACAAAAGGAACTAAGATTACTGCTTCTCAAATGAAAGAATTAGATAAAGAAAATGGTTCCATAAAAATCTTTGCAGGTGGTAAAACTGTAGCTTTTTTTGATGCAAATGATCTTCCAGAAAAAGATATTAATTTAAAACCATCAATAATAGTTAAATCTCGAGGTATTATCGAATTTGAATATTATGATAAACCTTTTTCTCATAAAAATGAGATGTGGTCGTATCATTCAACGAATGATCAAATTGAAATAAAATATATATATTATTTTTTAAAAATTAATGAGTTACATTTTCAAAACATCGGAAAACGTATGCAAATGCCTCAAATTTCTATACCACATACAGATAAATTTAAAATTCCACTGATATCAATGGAAGATCAAAAACGCATTGTAAAACTCTTAGATCAATTCGATGCCACGCATACAGCTATCGAGGAAGAAATTACAAAAGAAATTAAACTAAGAACCCAACAATACGAATATTACAGAGAAAAGTTATTAAGCTTCCCGTCATTGCGAACAACGTGAAGCAATCCAGAAAAGCAACCCCAAACCAGTAAACCAAAATGAAAAAAGGAGGTGTAGTCTATATTATGGCAAACAAAAGAAACGGTACTCTATACACAGGTGTAACAGCCGATCTAAAAAGACGTGTATACGAGCATAAAACAAAATATAATTCCGAATCTTTTACGGCAAAATATAACTGCACAATCTTAGTTTATTACAAAAGCTTCCATTCAATTGAAGACGCAATAACAGAGGAAAAAAGAATAAAAGCAGGTAACCGAAAAAAAAAATTAAAACAAATAGAAACACTCAACCCAAATTGGATTGACTTATGGGATGAAATAAATGAATGGTAACTCCACGTCATTGCGAGCAAAGCGAAGCAATCCAGCAAACAACCCAAGCAAAGCAATTCAGTCATTGTTCTCCGTCATCGCGAGTATAACCAACGTCATTGCGAGCAAAGCGAAGCAATCCAGCAAACAACGCAAGCAAAGCAATCCAGTCATTGTTCTCCGTCATCGCGAACAACGTGAAGCAATCCAATCATTGCTCACCGTCATTGCGAGCAAAGCGAAGCAATCCAGAAAAAACGCAAGCAAAGCAATCCAGTCATTGCTCACCGTCATTGCGAACAACGTGAAGCAATCCATAAAAAAACGCAACATATTGCTCACGTCATTACGAGCAATGCAATTTAGAAAGTGAAACAAATTAGAATCTAAACTAGACAACCCATTAACAGCTACTTAGAATAATATAAGATGTACAAGACTATCGCAGAATCCAACAATTACATTGTATTGGACAAATACACCAAATTCTACGAATTAAACGAGGCTCCGATTGCTTATCAATCAGAAGCTGCCTTAGAAAAAGAATTCATCCAAGATTTAATTAATCTGGGATACGAGAATCCGACTCATCTCAAATCAACAGATGCCATGTTAGCCAATGTGCGTACGCAATTACAAGCATTGAATAATATGGCATTTACCGATAACGAATGGGCGCGTTTTCTTGTCGAATATTTAGATAAACCAAGTGATAGTTTAGTCGATAAATCGCGTAAACTTCACGATAACCACATCTACGATTTTGTATTTGATGATGGACACATTCAAAACATCTATTTAGTCGATAAAGAGCATATTACGCGTAATAAAGTACAGGTTATCTCACAGGTCGAACAAACAGGATCGCACGCCAATCGTTACGATGTAACAATTCTGGTCAACGGATTACCGATGATTCAAGTAGAGCTAAAGAAACGTGGCGTAGCCATTCGTGAGGCGTTCAACCAAGTACACCGTTATTCTAAAGAAAGCTTTAATTCAGATAATTCGTTATTCAAATACTTGCAGTTGTTTGTCATTTCGAATGGGACAGATACGCGTTATTTTGCCAATACCGTTACGCGTAACAAAAATAGTTACGATTTCACGATGAATTGGGCAAAGGCTGATAATACCTTAATCAAAGATTTAAAGGATTTTACAGCAACTTTTTTTCAAAAAAACACGTTATTAAATGTATTACTAACGTATACGGTTTTAGACATCAAAGATACATTATTGGTCATGCGACCTTATCAGATAGCAGCAACCGAACGTATTTTATGGAAAATTAAAAGTGCTTATCAAACCAAAAAATGGTCATCTTTAGAAAGTGGTGGATACATTTGGCATACTACGGGTTCGGGGAAAACCTTAACCAGTTTCAAGGCTGCACGTTTAGCAACAAAATTAGATTTTATCGATAAAGTATTTTTCGTAGTGGATCGTAAAGATTTAGACTTTCAGACCATGAAAGAATACCAAAAATTTTCGCCTGATAGTGTCAACGGTTCAAACAGTACAGCAGGTTTAAAACGAAACATCGAAAAAGACGACAACAAAATTATTGTGACAACCATTCAGAAGTTAAACAACCTAATGAAAGGCGATCAAGAGTTGGATATTTACAATAAACAAGTTGTTTTCATTTTTGATGAAGCCCACCGTTCACAATTTGGTGAAGCCCAAAAAAATCTCAAAAAGAAATTCAAAAAATACTACCAATTCGGATTTACAGGAACACCAATTTTCCCTGAAAATGCCTTAGGTGCAGAAACCACAGCAAGTGTTTTTGGTTCAGAATTACATGCCTATGTCATTACAGATGCCATCAGAGATGAAAAGGTATTAAAATTCAAGGTGGATTATCATAATGTAAAACCTCAATTCAAAGGCGTTGAAACGGAAGTTGATGAAAAGAAATTAAGTGGTGAAGATGCGAAAAAAGCATTCTTACATCCTGCACGTATCAGCGAAATTTCGAAATACATCTTACAAAATTACCGCATTAAAACACACCGTACAAAAGGCGGAAATAACGGTTTCAATGCGATGTTTGCGGTGAGTAGCGTAGAAGCAGCTAAACATTATTACGAAGAATTAAACCGTCAGCAAATAGACAGCGAAAAACCGTTGAAGATTGCGACGATCTTTTCGTTTGCAGCCAACGAAGAACAATCAGCAATTGGAGAAATCATAGACGAATCATTCGAGCCTTCTGCTTTAAACAGTTCAGCAAAAGAATTCTTAACGAAAGCCATCAACGATTACAATAAGATGTTCAAGACAAGTTATGGTGTGGATAGCGATGAATTTCAAAATTACTACCGCGATCTTTCAGAACGTGTGAAAAACAAAGAAATCGACTTACTAATCGTTGTCGGTATGTTTTTAACTGGATTTGACGCACCAAAACTAAACACTTTATTCGTTGATAAAAACTTACGTTATCATGGTTTAATTCAAGCATTTTCGCGTACCAATCGTATTTTAGATGCAACCAAATCTTTTGGAAACATTGTTACGTTCCGTGACTTGGAACAAGCAACAATAGATGCGATTACCTTATTCGGAAACAAAAACACGAAGAATGTTGTTTTAGAGAAAAGCTATAAAGAATATTTAGAAGGTTTTACCGATATTTCAACTGGTGATGCACGAAGAGGATTCATTGAAGTGGTCAACGAATTAAATGAAAAATTTCCAAATCCAGATGCAATTGAAAAAGAAAAGGATAAAAAAGAGTTTACAAAATTATTCGGTGAATACTTACGCGTTGAAAATATCTTACAAAACTATGATGAATTCACAAGTCTAAAAGCCTTACAAAACATTGACCAAAGCGATGCAACTGCTGTAGAAGAATTCAAAGAAATGTACCATGTTTCGGACGATGATTTAGTTGTGATGCAAAAGATTCAGTTGTTACCACAGCGAACAGAGCAGGATTATCGTTCGACCTATAATGATATTCGTGATTGGTTAAGAAAAGAAAAAGAAGGGAAACAACCAGAAGATGGTGAAATCGATTGGGATGATGTGGTTTTTGAAGTTGATTTATTAAAATCTCAAGAGATTAATTTAGATTACATCTTAGAATTAATCTTCGAGCACAACAAAAAAACAAAAAACAAAGCCAAATTAGTTGAAGAAATAAGTCGAGTAATTCGTGCAAGTATTGGGAATAGAGGAAAAGAATCTTTAGTTGTAGATTTTATCAATGAAACAGATTTAGATACTATTCCAGATAAAGCAACGGTTATTGATTCGTTCTTTAAGTATGCGCAAGTCAAACAAAAAGAAGAAGCAACCCAATTAATCACAGAAGAAAACTTAAACGAAGAAGCTACAAAACGCTATATCGAATCTTCATTAAAACGTGAATACGCAAGTTCTAACGGTACTGAATTAAACGCCATTTTACCCAAAATGAGTCCTTTAAATCCTCAATATCTTACAAAAAAGCAAACCGTATTTCAACGTATCAGTGCGTTTATAGATAAGTTTAAGGGAGTAGGTGGGAGATTGTAAAGAAGTCTATCTTTAAAAATAGTATTGATCCTCAACAGCGAAGTTGGGGATTTTTTATTAAAAGAATAAACTTAAATTTACGGATATATATTATTACAAATGCCTTCAAGATATTCTATTATAAATAATAACGATGAATGTGTTAATTGTCCTGAAAAAAATAAATCTGAATTAACAAATGAAGAAAAAATTATACAATTTTCACATCTAAATTCAATTCATTTAAAAGAGGATGAAATAAAAAATTACTCTGATAAATTAGAGTGGGGTATAAAAAATAAAGCAGTTAAAAATATCGCAATCACAGGTTTATATGGTTCTGGGAAAAGCAGTATTATAAAGTCGTTTATTAAACAACAAACAATCGCTAAAAGAAGGCAGTTGTATTTTCAAGAAAAAATAATAAATTTATAAACCAAACACTCTCTTAATTTTTAGAAAGAGGTGTCTCATTTATTTTGACAACATACAACTTTTTCTCGAATAACAATCGAAGGATACCCGCCCCCCTGAAGAAATGGGCTATTTTATTACTAAAAAATATTCAGGATAAAACAAGAGATATACCTTATTGTGTAAAATAAAAAACCTCACTAAAAACACTTAGAGAGGTTATATATTTATTCTTTTTGTCTTCAATCGTTTTTTAATACATCTCATGCCCTCCGGGCAAGACGAAAGCTTAGTTATTAGCTTTAGTAATATCTTATATTTTAAAGTTATAAATTTTTTGTAAATAAATTTTTATAATATTCTGAATTAATTGAATTGCGTCTTCATTAGTGGTTTTAATGAAATTATCAGGGTTTTGATTTCTACCGTGCCTTACGTCTGTTGACATAAGTGTAAAAACGTCATAATTTCCGTGATTTGCAGTTTGTTTAAAAGAACGTATATCTTTTTTAGTAATATTATAATCTATAAAACCTTCTGAAAGATTAATATTAATTTTTTGCTTAAAATAATATTCAAGGGTTTCATAAATTTTATATAAATTAGTAAAACTATAATCTAAAGAATTTAACATAAGAATTTCAAATATGTCATCATTTTTTTTTGATAATCCTAATATGATATTTAAAGGATGATTTCTTGGTTCATAATTAGAATCTTTTAAATTGTTTTCTAATTCTTTTTCATCGAAAGGATAGATTCTGGTAAAGTTGTTTTTAGAAGAAATAGGATGATATAATCTTGATCCTCTAACGCTAGTTATCATTACTGGAGTTAATTGAATCTTTTGTGTTGTATTTTGATAATATAATCTTAAAGCACTATTTATAATTTCAATAAGAGTATTAGCTTTGTTCCATATTTCTTCACGATCATCTAATTCACAGAAATGTAAACTATATATACTTACAGATTCATCATAATCATTAAAAGTTACATCTTGAATTGAGAATTCATAACCACTTAAATTTCTTATTTCGAAAGGTATATCAATACTTTCTCTTAGAAGAATTAATTTACTAGACATATGATTTTATAGAAATTTAATAGTTTTAAAACTAATTATATTGGTTATTTTATTGCAGCTAAATTTTTTTACAAAGTAAACATAGTCTAATTTCTAAAAACCATCTACATTTCGTTATATTATTCCAAACATACAACAACCATCTCAAAATAAATTATGGATATCCCCCTGAATTTTCC
>NZ_DJBB01000026.1:0-17377 GCF_002429865.1 Empedobacter sp. UBA5987 | reverse complement strand
CAAGGGGAAGATTACAAAAACTTTATAATTCAAAATAGAACCAGATTCTTTTTCTTTCAATAACAAAATTGGTGTATAATCTCCTTGTGATAAGGCTTGTACATCAGATCCTTTGAATGTTACAATCACATTATTGAAACTAGTTCCGTTACCTTCTAAATTCCCTAATTGTGCATTTGTATTGATTTTATTCGGTAAATTATATAAATCTACAGATGTTTTTGATGGAGCAAAATATAAATCAAGAAATAAAGTCTGACTTGTTTTGTTTGAATAATTTGTCAATTTTCCTCCAGAAATTTTATAGTTAGATGTATTTCCGTCGTTAGAAATTTTCCATATTCCTTCAAAAGAATAATCTTTATTAATCGTTGTTGGTAAATTAGTAATGTTTATACTATCTTGTTGAGCAGCAACAAAACTACTCGCCATAACAGTTGTGGTTAAAAATAGTTTAGTAAAAATATTCATAGGTTATATTTTAAGCTTTCTCACAAAAATAAGAATTTTATTTACAAAAAGTGTTTAAAATCGGATATTTTAAAATTTATATGCAAACTATTAATTTTTGATTAATTAATTTTGCGTCGAATTATAGAATCATGACTAAAATATCACCAAAAGATACAGACCAGTTTGACAATTTTGTTCACAAAGAAACAACGACATTTGAAGATTTAACTGTTTTCGATCGCAATAATTTGGCACCAATATCTATTGATAATCAATTTGGTTTAATAGATAAAGAAGGAAATGTGATTATTCCGTTCGAATATCAAAAACTTGTACTTACAACTGTTAATGCCTACAGCGCGCAAAAAGAGAATAAGTGGGGAATTATAACAAAATCTAACCAAATTTTGATTCCGTTCGAATATGATTTAACGAGTGATTTTATTGAGAATATTTGTGCTGTAAAAAAAGACGAAAAATGGGGTTTTATTGATTTATTAAATCAAGTTGTGATCCCGTTCGAATATGATGGTTGTACAGATTTTAGAGCTGGTTTAGCTGGAGTTGAAAAAGATGGGAAATGGGGAATGATTGATAAAAATAATCAATTGATTATAGCTTATCAATACGAATATTTAACACCTGTCGATCAAAATTTTGCCACTTTTGGAGAAGCTACTTCACTAAAAATTGAGCGTCCAGATATATTAGCTTATTTTCCATATTTCTTATCAAAAGAGAATTATTTGATGCATTTTGGTTTAATTTCTACCAAAAACGAACGAATTTTAAGTCCAATTTCTGAATTACCTATTTTGGAAAGCTTCGAAAATCAAGCTGTTATTCGTCAAAATTATCAATTAGGTTACTTAAAAGATGGAAAAGATTTTGTGAAATTTGAACAATTTACAATCGATCCGTACGAAGAAAAAATCTTAACTCAATTAGGGGTAATGAAATAAAAAAAGAGCTTTTCTGAAAGCTCTTTTTTATTATCTATTGTTTTGGTTTGTATTGCATATGTTCATGATTTTCGTTCATCAACATTTTTTCTCCAACCACTTCAAAACCTTTTCTTTCGTACAATTTCTTTGCATTCGGGTTTGTAAAGTCAACCAATAAACCTAATGTTTTGCCTTGCTTATTTCCTATTTCATCAATCAAATAATCCAATATTTTAGAACCTATTCCTTTTCCTCTAAAATCTTCGGAAACTGCAATGGTATCAATATATATTTCACCTGCTTGTGTTTCATCTTGCGGATGAATAATTTGGTTATAATCATTTTTCAATAATTCTAAAACAGGTTTTCGAAGTTCTTCTAATTTTCCTCCATCATAAAAAGTTGTTGTTCCAGCAAATTGCTTATCATATTCTACAACAACTGTATTTTGATAACTATATTGATTTTCTTCTTGTTCAATTAATTTTTTCAAGAAGTTAACTCCTTCTTCATAATCTGTTTTTCCGATAAAATCATAAACGATTTTATCCATTGCTAACATCATCAATTTTGCAATTGATAACGCATCTGTCTTTGTTGCTTGTCTAAAATTTAACATAAAAAATAGCCTTGAGATTTCTCAAGGCTAAGTTAGCAATAATTATTTTGAAATTATTTCGCTTTTAATTTATCTAACGTATTGTTATATCCTTCTTTTGCTTTTTCTCCAGCTTCTTTCGCTTCTGCTTTCACATCTTTTGCAGCCGCATTAATATCAGCTTTTGCGTCTTTTGCAGCTGTATTAATATCTTCTTTTGCTTGATTAGCTTTTGCATCTACTTTGTCTACTGCATTATTCACTCCATCTTTTACATCTTGAGCAGCATTATTTACAGCAGCTTTTGCATCAATCCACGCTTTATTAGCATCGTCATAAGCTTTTTGCGCAGCTTCTGTTGCAGCTTTATCACCTTTCGCTTTTGCTTCATCTAAAGCTTTTTTTGCTTCATCTACTTTCGCTTTTGCATCAGTTTCTGATAATGTAGTTGTTGTAGTTGTCGTTTCTTTGATAACAGCCGTAGAGTCGTTCGCTAATGAATCTACAGTTACATTAGTTTCAGTTGTTTTTGAAGTTTCTTGTTTACAAGAAGTAGCAAATGATAATGAAGCAACTGCCACTAATACAAATAATTTTTTCATAGTTGTTTATTTAATTGTTTTAATAATAGAATCAATTCTAACAATTTTAATACCAAATTGCGAACGATTATTGAATTAAAATTAAATCTTTTCAGAAAATAAAACAAGATTTTTATAAATAATTATTGATTAGAAGCACTTAACATACGATCATTTCCAGAAATATCTTTGTGGATGATTACATTTTGATAAAATTTTTGGAATAATTGTTTTGTTTCTTCTCCCAAATATTGATTGATTTCGCAATAAATTTTTCCATTCTCTTTCAAATGATTTTTAGCAAAATCTATTACTCTTTCATAAAAAATTAAAGCATCATCATTTTCAACAAAAAGTGCCAAATGAGGTTCAAAATTTAAAACATTTTGATGCATTTCTTCTTTTTCAAGATTTCGGATATAAGGTGGATTTGAAATAATTACATCAAATTTCTGGTTTAATTGAATGTCCTCCAGTAAATTATTATGATAAAAATTTATATTAACTTTTAAAGTTTCAGCATTTAATTGTGCTATTTTCAAAGCATTTTCAGAAATATCTAATGCAGAAACTTTTGCATTTGGAAATAATTTTGCCAACGAAATAGAAATACATCCTGTTCCTGTCCCTAAATCAATCATAGAAATATCTTGATTTTGTGCATAATCATTTCTAATTAATTCGATCAATTCTTCCGTTTCAGGACGAGGAATTAATGTATTCTCATTCACAAAAAAGAAATCATTATAGAAAAAAGCTTTCCCAGTAATATGCTGTATCGGTTGACCTTTTTTTAATTGCTCTAAATCTGATAAAATTTCAGTCGTTAATTCAATTTCAACTTGGCTAGATAAATCAAGATTCAACTTATCTTCTACATAAATCATGAAAATATGAGAAGCTTCTTCTTTATCATATAGTAATTGCAATTTATCTAAAAACAATTGTTTTAGCTCAACTAAAGTCATTCTGTTAAATTTTTGTAAAGTTAGATTTTATTAATTGAAAGTGCACGATTCTTGATTTCTAAAAAGTAACCAAAAAATAAATCACAATGAAAATGAATAAATTATTATGTGCTGTTACGATGTTATTTATTAGTCACCTTTCTTTTGCGCAGATAGAAATTGATGGAAATAATAAAAAATTAACGTTAGATTGTAAGGGACAAAAAGTAGATGTTGGTGGAAGTGGACATGTGATCAATTTGAAAGGAGATTGTACCAAAGTTGAGATCATGGGAACAAATAATACAATATCTGTTAATAGATTAACTTCTGCTGAATTAGCTGGCGAAGGAAATACATTATATTATCGTAAAGCTTTATCTAAAAATGGTAAATTACCTCAAATAATTGAGGGCAATAACAATACAATTATCAAAAAGCAGTAAAAATCTTTTCATTTATTATGTCTTTAATAGTTAGAATCTCTTTCTTAATTGTATTATTAAAGAAAGGGATTCTTTATTATTTTAATATTTAACCCAACTTCATATCTCCGTCTTTTATCCAGTTTTTCTTTTTCATAAAAATGTAAATCAAATATGAAATAATTGCTGGAGCAATGATTTGTAAAATCAAAATAGAAATTAATATATATGAAGTTTCATATTTCGATTTCATAGCATTGAAAGTTCCTATTTGACCAACTAAACCGCAAGAACCCATCCCCGATTCTAAAGCTGTATTTTCCATATTGAAATAAATAATTGCAATTGGACCAATAATAGCTGAAGCCAAAGTTGGCGGAATCCAAATTTTCCAATTTTTATAAATATTAGGTACTTGCAGCATACTTGTTCCTAATCCTTGCGCTAAAACACCTTTCAAACCATTATCTTTAAAACTAATTGTTGCAAAACCAATCATTTGTGCACAACAACCTATTGTTGCAGCTCCAGCTGCTAAACCGTTTAATTCTAACATTAGACACAAAGCAGCTGATGAAATTGGTAAAGTCAAAACCATACCGACAATTACAGCAATTACAACTCCCATTATCAAAGGATTTGAATCTGTTGATAATATAATTATTTCACCAATCCATTTCATCATTTGTTGAACAGAAGGACCAATGATTTGTGCTAAGATTACTCCAACCAAAACAGTAATAATCGGTGTAATGACAATATCTATTCGGGTTTCGCCTGCAACCATTTTTCCTACCTCAACCGCTACAATTGTCGATATAAAAACTCCTAAAGGTCCACCTAATTGATATGCTGCAATTCCTACTACTGCTGACGAAAATAATACCAATTGAGGTGCTCGTAAACTATAGGCAATAGCTAATGCTATCGCAGGTCCTGTCGCTTGATTTGCAACTGGCCAAACAATATCAGTTAAAAAAGAAACATTTAACTCTTCACCAATGGTTTTCAAAATTGTACCAACCAATAAAGTCGCGAATAAGCCATAAGCCATTGCGCCCATTGCATCGATAAAATATCGTTTTGCAGAAATTTGTATATCTTTTTTGAGTAGGAAATCTTTCATGTTTGAAATTTACAAATTAATTAAAAATAAATAAGCCTTGTCGAAAGACAAGGCTTAAAAACAATATTAAAAAATTATATTTCTTACATATTTCTACGGTACTGTCCACCTACTTCGAACAAGGCAGAAGTAATTTGCCCTAACGAACAAACTTTGGTAGCTTCCATCAAAACTTCAAAAATATTTTGGTTGTTAACAGCTGCTTGTTGCGCATCATCCAATGCACTTTCAACTTGTTGTTCATTAATTTTATTCAAATTTTCTTTAGTGTGAATTTGGAATTGTTTTTCTTCCTCTGTCGCACGAATTACCTCCGCAGGCACCACGGTTGGAGAACCTTTTGAACTTAAGAACGTATTTACACCAATAATTGGGAACGTTCCGTTGTGTTTCAATGTTTCGTAATACAATGATTCTTCCTGAATTTTAGAACGTTGATACATCGTTTCCATCGCTCCTAAAACGCCTCCACGCTCTGTAATACGATCAAATTCTTGTAAAACTGCTTCTTCAACTAAATCTGTTAATTCTTCGATAATGAACGACCCTTGAATTGGATTTTCGTTCTTCGCCAAACCTAATTCTTTATTGATAATCAACTGAATAGCCATTGCACGGCGAACCGATTCTTCTGTTGGCGTTGTAATTGCTTCATCGTACGCATTGGTATGTAACGAGTTACAGTTGTCGTAAATCGCATATAAAGCTTGCAATGTTGTACGAATATCATTGAAATCAATTTCTTGCGCGTGTAACGATCGACCCGAAGTCTGAATATGGTATTTCAACATTTGTGCACGTTCGTTAGCTCCGTATTTATTTTTCAAGGCTTTTGCCCAAATTTTACGCGCTACACGACCAATTACTGAATATTCTGGATCGATACCATTGGAGAAGAAAAACGATAAGTTTGGCCCAAACGCATTGATATCCATTCCGCGAGATAAATAATACTCAACATACGTAAATCCATTAGCTAACGTAAACGCTAACTGCGTAATAGGATTTGCTCCTGCTTCAGCAATATGGTAACCCGAAATAGAAACCGAATAAAAATTACGTACATTTTGATTGATGAAATATTCTTGCACATCGCCCATTAAACGCAATGCAAATTCTGTTGAGAAAATACACGTATTTTGTGCTTGGTCTTCTTTTAAAATATCTGCCTGAACAGTTCCACGAACCTGAGCTAACGTATTTTTCTTAATTTCAGCATAAACTTCTGCAGGTAAAACCTGATCACCAGTTACACCCAAAAGCATTAACCCTAAACCATCATTTCCTTCTGGTAAATCGCCGTTATATCGTGGTCTTTCCAAACCTTTATCTTCGTAAATAGCTTTGATTTTTGCTTCAGTTTCTGCTTCTAAACCATTTTCTTTGATGTATTTTTCACAATTTTGATCAATTGCGGCATTCATAAAGAAACCTAACAACATAGGTGCTGGTCCATTAATCGTCATCGAAACCGAAGTTGCTGGATGTGATAAATCGAAACCAGAATATAATTTCTTCGCATCATCTAAACAACAAATCGAAACTCCGGCATTACCAATTTTCCCGTAAATATCAGGACGATAACCTGGATCATTTCCATACAAAGTTACCGAATCAAACGCCGTAGACAAACGCTTTGCAGGCATTCCTTTCGAAACATAATGGAAACGACGATTGGTACGCTCTGGCCCACCTTCTCCCGCAAACATACGCGTTGGATCCTCACCTTCACGTTTAAATGGATATAATCCTGAAGTAAATGGAAACTCACCCGGTACGTTTTCTTGTAAAACCCAATGCAAAATATCGCCCCAAGCTTCGTACTTTGGCAATGCAATTTTAGGGATTTGTAAATGCGATAAAGACTCTGAATGTGTCTGAATTTTAATTTCTTTATCACGTACTTTAAATGTATAAACCGGATTTTTATATTTATTTACCTTTTCATCCCAAGTCGTGATTACTTCCCAGTTGAAAGGATCTAAATTCATTTTTAATTTATCAAATTCAGCTAAAAGAACTTTAACCAAATCAGCATTATCAATTCCAGAAATCTCGATTCCATGTTGAGAAATCGTTGGTGTTTTTCCAGAAAGTGTTTCAATTGTTTTAAAGAAACCATATAGTTTTTGCGCAACATCTCTCTGCGCATTTGCACGAACATCATATCCACGATTATTCTCTGCAATCTCTGATAAATAACGCGTTCTTGACGGTGGAATAACAAAAATCTTTTCAGACATTTCTTTTGTAATTTGAAAAGATGATTTCAAATCTGCACCTGTTTTTTCTACTACTTTATCAATGATTGATTTGTATAATTGATTAGTTCCTGGATCGTTAAATTGAGAAGCAATCGTTCCAAAAACAGGCATTTCATCAGGATTTACATCCCACAAATTATGATTGCGTTGGTATTGTTTTTTTACATCGCGCAAAGCATCTAACGCACCACGTTTATCGAATTTGTTAATCGCAACAATGTCAGCAAAATCTAACATATCAATCTTTTCCAATTGCGTTGCAGCACCAAATTCTGGCGTCATGATATACAATGAAGCATCAGAATGATCTAAAATTTCGGTATCTGACTGACCAATTCCAGAAGTTTCTAAAATAATCAAATCATATTTCGCAGCTTTCAACACCTGAATCGCTTCCTCCACATATTTCGATAACGCTAAATTTGATTGACGAGTAGCCAGCGAACGCATATAAACACGAGGATTGTTGATAGAATTCATTCGAATACGATCTCCTAACAAAGCACCACCCGTTTTCTTTTTTGATGGATCGACAGAAACCAAAGCAATTGATTTTTCTGGAAAATCAATCAAAAAACGACGCACTAATTCATCTACCATAGACGATTTTCCTGCTCCTCCTGTTCCCGTAATTCCTAAAACCGGTGCAGATTTATCAGCTACTTTATCGAAATCAAATGCCTTCAAAAAATCTTCTTCACGATTTTCTGCCAACGAAATTAGTCGCGCAATCGTCGTGATATCTTTATCTTCTAATGATTGATAAACATCTTTTCCTTCTGGCAATTCTAATGGCCCTGTCGGAAAATCTGCTTTCTCCACCATATCATTAATCATTCCTTGCAAACCTAATTCGCGACCATCATCAGGAGAGTATAAACGTGTAATTCCGTAATCCATCAACTCTTTAATTTCTGACGGTAAAATTACTCCACCTCCACCTCCAACGATGCGGATATGACCCGCTCCTTTTTCTTGAAGCAAATCGTACATATATTTGAAATATTCGTTGTGACCTCCTTGATAAGATGTCATTGCAATTGCATTTGCATCTTCTTGTATCGCAGTATTTACAACATCTTCAACCGATTTATCGTGACCTAAATGGATTACCTCGCAACCCGTTGCTTGAATAATGCGACGCATAATATTAATCGACGCATCATGCCCATCAAACAAAGCAGCAGCAGTTACAATACGTACTTTGTTTTTAGGAGTGTATACTTCTTGTATTGGATGTACAAACTTTTCTTTCTTTTCTTCTTGAGTAATTTGTGACATTTATTTGTGATTTTGATTTTTTATGACTCTTGCTAAGATAACATAAATTTCAATGTTTTTCGTGCAGATAAAATTATCATATTCAATAAAATATTAATGTTTTATTAATAAATCACTATAATTTATATTGATTTATTTACAATATATTATTAACTTTAAAGAGAACTATTTTAGAATTCTACTTATGAATACTTATTCTCTAAAAGATCTATCAGATCTGTCAAGACTAGATGAACAAATGATTGTTTTATGGGATAAAAAGTTCAAATTGTTTAACGAGGATAAGATTGATAAAAATTCATTATTTAACCACGATCACTTAAAAAAAGTTATTATTATTTCTTTTTTAATTGAATCAAACAAAAAATATACAGTAGAAAATTTAAGTGTAAAATCACTTTCAGAAATACAACTTTTATCCGAATTTGAAATTCAAAATTATATCCAGAAAAACAAAAGTTATGAACCAATTATTGTGTTATTAATCTGTTCTTGTTTTTCATATGATACACGTTTCTTTGACGCTATTCTTACACTTTGTTTCAATAAAATTGGAATCGAAAAATGTTGTATAGATATTGTTTTTCCTTTTTTAAGCAAAATGTCTATCATTATGGAAAAGTATACTATTCAAGAATCGGTTATTTCGTTTTCTAAAAACCTAATTAGAAAACATCTTTTTTATTTGATTAAATCAATTCCATATTCAGATCAAAATTCTCGTAAATGGCTTTTATTTTTACCTGAAAAAGAAAATGAAGATTTAGAATTAATTTATACTCATCTTCTTTTAAAAATTAATAACGAAAAAGGAATTTATTTAGGGGAAAATCAGAGTTTAAATTCTATTTTAGAATGTATTGAAAATACTCAAATAACACATATTTTTATTTATATCTCTAAAAATTATGATTCCACTTCTCTTGAAATTTATCTCGAATCAATCACGAAAAATCTTCCAAATGTTACCATTTTTGTAGCTACTTATACTATTCTAAAAGAAAAAATAACCGAAAAAGTTCCGTATATAAACGTAAACACCCCAACAGCTTTTAATTCTTATTTACAAAAAATTATGGCGATGTAAATTATTTACTTTTGATTTCCCAATTTATAGGTTGTAGATTCTTACTTTTCAAAAAATTATTAGTTTTCGAAAAAGGTTTACTTCCCCAAAAACCTCTGTAAGCTCCTAATGGAGAAGGATGAGCAGATTCTATAACAACATGCTTATTTCGGTCAATTTTTGCTCCTTTTTTTTGAGCATAAGCTCCCCAAAGTATAAAAACTAAATTTTCTTTTTGATCAGAAAGCTTCTGTATTACAGCATCTGTAAATATTTCCCAACCTTTTTTCTGGTGCGAACCTGCCTTAGAAGCTTCAACCGTCAATGTTGCATTTAATAATAATACACCTTGTTTAGCCCATGTTTCCAAATTTCCAGAAGTAGAAATTCTTATTCCTAAATCATCATTCAACTCTTTATAAATATTTTGCAAACTTGGAGGTAATTTAATTCCATCGACAACCGAAAAAGACAAACCATTTGCTTGTCCAATCCCATGATAAGGATCTTGACCAATCAAAACCACTTTAACATCATCAAAAGGCGTATAATCTAATGCAGAAAATATTTTGGATGCGGGAGGATATATTGTTTTTGTTTCATACTCATTTCGTACAAAATCTGTCAATATTTTAAAGTAATCTTTTTCAAATTCATTCTTTAAAACTTCTTTCCAAGAAGCATCTAATTTCACATCCATTTTCATATATTTATACAGAAACAAAATTAACCAATTTTAACCTCTATGAAAAAGTTTCTTTACCTAATTCCCTTTTTTATACTAAATTCTTGTATAGATTTTGCTGATGATGATCCTTATGATTTAGGCCGGAAAATTGAAAATAATATAAAAGTTTTGAATACAGATATGATATATAATGCAGACCGAACATACAACATAAGCACTGAAGTGAAGAATAAAAACAAGGATTTTTCAGTAAAAGTTAAATTAACTTTTGAATTTAAAAATCCAAATCCGACAATCAATTCTGAAACTTTAACAATTGATTTAAAACCAAATGAAACGAAAAAATCAGTTTTCAGAAGTAGCAGAACAAATACAAATCCAGATCAAATGACGTATATCAATAAGGTCAAAATTAATGTCATCCATTTTGATCAATCATAAAAAAATCACAGATTTCAAAGTATTTCATGATTTTGAATTTGTCGAAATTTTATCCGTAATTTTGCGTTAATGCAAATATCAGAACAAACTTTAAAAGATTTAGAATTTAATGCGGTTCAAAAAGAAATCGCAGAATTTGCTTATACAGAAAAGGTTGAAGCGTTTATTTTTAACTTAAAACCTTACCAAGATCACCAACTTTTGGTACAAGATCTACAAACGACAAACGAATATTTAACAAGTTTCGAGACGGGAAATCGTTTTCCGTTTTCAGAATATTATATTTTAGATGAAAATCTAAGCCGATTAGAAATCGAAAACTATTATTTGCCTGCAGAAGAATTCTTCAAAATCAAGGCGAATACGCTTCAAGTGAAAGAAATCTTGAAATATTTGACAGCTTTCAACGAATATGCACCTGTTTTGTTTGAGAAGGCGTCAACGATTACTTACGAAAAAAATATCATAAAATTAATCGATCAAGTATTCAATAAATTTGGAGAAATCAAGGACGACGCAAGTCCTGAACTGAAAATTGTACGCGATCGTTTGCGTCATTTGAATGGACGAATTACCGAATTATTCAATAAATCGATGTCTTATCATTCGGATTATTTGGATGACATTCGTGAATCTGTTGTTGGAAATCGTCGCGTTTTGGCCGTTAAATCTGCTTTGAGAAAACGTGTGAAAGGGCAATTTTTAGGTACTTCTAAAACTGGATCGATTACGTTTATTGAGCCAGAAAGTGTACAAAATCCTCGTCGTGAATGGGAAGAATTAAAAGAAGAAGAAAAACATTTGGTTATTCAGATTTTATTAGATTTAACTGCTCAAATTGCAGAATACAAACCAAATCTTGAAGAATATCAAACGTTTTTAGAATACATCGATTTTACACAAGCGAAAGCAAATTATGCTTTTTTGATTAATGGAATTTTACCTCAACTTTCTGAGAATCGAATTATCAAATTAGTCGATGCTTATCATCCTGTTTTATTCTTAAACAATAAAAGAAAAGCTCAAAAAACGATTCCGCAGAGTTTAGAAATTAACGAAGATTGTCGTATTATCATTATTTCTGGTCCAAATGCTGGAGGAAAATCAATTACGTTAAAAACGATTGGTTTGCTTCAAATTATGATCCAGAGCGGTCTTTTAGTTCCTGTAAAAGATGAAAGTCAATTTGGATTCTTTAATCAAATTTTCACAGATATTGGAGATAATCAATCCATTGAAAATCACTTATCAACATACAGTTATCGTCTAAAACAAATGTCGTATTTCTTGAAAAATGCTGATGATAAAACATTATTGTTAGTTGATGAATTTGGGACAGGTTCTGATCCAGAATTGGGTGGAGCTTTGGCCGAAGTTTTCTTTGAAGAATTTTATGAACGTAATTCTTTCGGTGTTTTTACGACGCATTATACCAATATCAAATTGAGTGCAGAAAGTTTGCCAGAAGCGATCAACGCATGTATGTTGTTCGATAAAAAAAGTTTGGAACCGCTTTATCGTTTAGAAATTGGACAAGCCGGAAGTTCGTTTACATTTGAGGTTGCAGAGAAAAATAAAATTCCGTTTCGTTTGATTAATCGCGCAAAGAAAAAGGTTGAAAGTGAAAAAGTGAGTTTGGATAAAACCATTTTGAAACTTCAACAGGAAAAATTTGAGATTCAGAAAACAAAAGATCATGTTGAAGAGTTGCGCGAAACGAATATTGAACACAATGAAAAATTAGAACAAACTAACGAAAAAATTCAACAAAAACTATACGATTTTCAGCAATTATATGATCGTGAACAAAAACGTTTGAAACTTGGAGAACGTATTTCAGACATGGCGGATTCTTATTTGAAAACGAAAAATAAAAAGCAAATGATTTCGAATTTCTTGAAATTAATTGAAATGGAAAACTCGAAAAAAACGAAAGAAGTTCAACAATTAAAGAAAATCGAAAAGATTGTAGAGAAAGAAGTTAAACGCGAATTAAAAGAAAATTCAGAAACAATTTCTCAACAAAAAGAAGTAATCGAAAAGAAAGAAAAAGCAGCTACTCAGAAAAAAATTGATGCGTTGAAAGTTGGTGATCGTGTCAAAATTCATGGTTCGTCTAGTGTTGGAACAATTGATAAGATAAAAAAAGAAATTGTTTTTGTAAATTACGGTTTATTTACAACTCAAATCAATGTTAATGAGGTATATAAAATTTAGTTTTTTCGTTTAATTAAAAAGTTTTCAATCTTGTTTGTGGCAAGATGATGACATTAAACACTATTCTTGTTCTTTTATAATAGATGTAACAAATTGAAATAACACATTGAGTGATTGTAAATATATAGTTACTATCAACAATCGAGGAATGATGAATGAAAAAGGTATTTTTTAATTTAAATTTAAGAATTCTTCAAAAATTTACACAAAAAATTCAGCTATATAAACTGTTCAATCTGGTGTTAATAATATTCCGGTTGAAATTAGCAACTGTAATTATGAAGATGAAATAATCGAAGTTTGTTTTATGCAATACAAATAACACACGATATATAAATTATTTATAAAAGATTAATTACCCAAACTTTATTTCTAAATATTACTAATTGTGCATTCGCACAAACGAATAATAACTGGGGTTGGTTAATTGGAAATTGGGGAAGAATTGGTATTGGAAAACCTGGCGAAGGAAAAGGAACTTTTTCTTTTGAATATCAATAGATCAAAATGTAATTTTTAGAAAAAGTCGTTCCGGGTATCCTTCGCGAGATTCTAAAAAAATGACAGTATATGATGATTTATTGGTTGTTTATTTAGATGAAAATAAAAATTTATCGAAAGCTATTTATTTTGATAACGAAGGTCATGTTATCAATTATTCGATTACTTATCCCGAAAAAACGATTACATTTCTGAGTGAAACAAAACCCAATCAACCCATATTTAGATTGATTTACTCGCTACTCGAAAATAATGAAGTTAACACAGCTTTTGAAATTTCAATGGATGGAAAAAATTTTAATACCTATATCGAAAGAAAAATTAAAAAAATATAAAAGACACTATCCTAAAAAGTGTGTAAGTTTAAATAATGGGGTTTGACTTTTATATTAAAGTTGAACCCTTTTTTCAAATATAGTTAAGAACTGATTGAGTATTATTCCCCAATTATGAATTGGCATTGACCATTTTTTGGTAGCCTCTCTTAAGGCCAAATATACGGATTTTAAAACAGCATCATCTGTAGGGAATGACAGTTTATTTTTAGTGTATTTTCTGATCTTACCATTAAGATTTTCGATTAGATTAGTGGTGTAAATTATCTTTCTAATTTCTATAGGAAAATCAAAGAATACGGTAAGTTCTTCCCAGTTTTCTTCCCAGGATTTTACTGCGTATGGATATTTATGATTCCACTTATTAGCAAAATCTTCTAAAGCCCCCTTAGCAGCTTGTTTGGTTGGGGCGTCATAAATTTGTTTCATGTCTTTCGAAAACTCCTTCTTATCTTTCCAAACTACATAACGTGCTGAATTTCTGATTTGATGAACCACACAGATTTGGGTTTGTGACCCAGGAAATACATTTTTAATAGTTTGGGTAAAGCCATTAAGATTGTCGGTAGCTGTAATTAAGATGTCTTCCACACCTCTGGCTTTTAAATCGGTTAGTACGCCTAACCAAAAACTTGCGCTTTCATTTTTGCCTAGCCACATACCTAAAACCTCTTTTTTACCATCTCTGTTCAAGCCAACAGCTAGATAAATGGTCTTATTTATAACTTTTGAACTTTCACGAACTTTAAAAACGATACCATCCATCCAAACGATTAAATAAACGGGATCTAATGGTCGATTTTGCCAAGCGATACTATCATTTGAAACTGATTCTGTTATTCGTGATATAGTTGATGTAGAAATATCAAAATTATATACTTCCCTAATTTGTTCTTCAATATCGCTCACACTCATTCCTTTAGCGTATAACGATACAATTACGTTCTCTAATCCGTCAACCATGTTTTGCCTTTTAGGAACAATCATTGGGTTGAAAGTAGCTTGTCTATCTCTAGGAACTTGAATTTCTGATTCGCCAAAAGAAGTTTTTACTTTCTTGTTTGAGTATCCGTTTCTAGAATTTGACACGCTTGATTTCTCATGTTTATCATATCCTAGATGCGCGTCTAGTTCACCGTTTAAAATCGCTTCTAAACCACGTTTTTGTAATTGAGCAAGGAAACCATTAAGGTCTTCACCTGTTTTGAATTGTTTTAAAAATTCATCTGATAATAAATCTTCTTTTCTCATAAGACTTTGTAATATTTAAATTTAAACAAAAAAATAATGGGGTTTTAAAACCCCATTATTTTTTATACTTACACAGTTTATGTTATAGTGTCTCATTTTGTTTAGATTTGATTTAATTCTTTCGTTGTTGTAATAGTAAATATATTGTTTAATTTCTTTTTTAAGTTGTTCTATTGAATTAAATTTTTTCAAGTAAAATAATTCTGATTTTAATGTCCCAAAGAAATTTTCAATAATTGCATTATCCAAACAATTTCCTTTTCGACTCATACTTTGAATAATCCCTTTTTCTTTTAATAAAAATTGATATTGTCTCATTTGGTATTGCCAACCCTGATCTGAGTGTAACATTAGTTTGCTTCCCTTTGGGAGCCTTTTAAATGCTTTTTTGAGCATATTTTCCACTTGATTAAAGACGGGTCTTTCACTAAGTTCATAACTGATAATTTCTTGATTATAAAGATCTAGAATTGGTGATAAATAAAGCTTTTGATTTCCTACTTTAAACTCTGTTATATCGGTAACCCATTTTTGATTAGGTGCAATACTTTTAAATTTTCTATCCAATAAATTAGCCGCTATTTTCCCAATTGATCCTTTATATGATCTGTACTTTTTGCCACGAATTAAACTTTTCAAGCCTAATACTTTCATTAATCGAAAGACCGTCTTATGGTTGATTAAATGGCCATTCTTATTTAATTCAGTTGTTATTCGGCGATAACCATATCTTCCTTTATGCTTGTGAAAAATCTTAGTGATTAATATTTTAATCTCTAGGTATTTGTCTGTTTTACTTCTCTTTAAATAATAATAAAAGCTACTTCTTGCCATTTTTGAACAAGCTAATAATAAGCTTAAATCAAATTCATGCCTTAATTCTACAATGGCTTGCGCCCCAGTTTTTTGCGCTTGTTTTCCTCCTCTTGAACTAAGGCATTGAACTTTTTTAAATAAGCATTTTCACAACGTAAACGCTCTATTTCTAACAAAAGTTCTTCTTCCTTTGTTAATACCTTTTTAGATTTTAATTGCTTATATTCAGACTTATTCATTGTACTTGGACGACCTCTTGGTTTAGATTTTAAGCCGTTAATACCAAATTTAGCATAATTTCGTTGCCAATCAATAATTGTTTTTTTGCTAGGTACTCCAAATCGTAAACCTGCTTCAAATAGAGAGAGATTTTCTTCTTCGATCGTTTGTATAACCTTTAGTTTAAAATTTGAATCATAGCTTGTATATTTTTTGGGTAGTAAACCATTTAAACCATTGTATCGATAGATTCTTACCCAATCATTCACTAATTTTTGATTGATATTATATTTCTTTGATACTGTTCGTTCTGATTGTGAAGCTTCTAATACTTCAAGTACACATTGGTATTTAAATTCTAATGTAAATTTCTCTTTTCTTCCCATAAAAAATGCCCCAGAAAGTGTCTAACTTTTTGGGGCATGTCCAAATTTGTAGGGTTTGTTATTTTATAAAACTATTCTTTTTTAATAGCTTAAACTAAAACCTAAGCTAATGAGCAGAAATTATAAATATCATAATCCCAACGGATTATATTTTGTCAATTTTGCTGTGGTAGAATGGTTAGATGTCTTTATTTCGAAAGAATATTCTACATCATAATTTTTAACGATTACCTCACCAAATTTTGGCTAAGTAAATCACCATAAAAACTTTAGATTTCGTACCTTTGTAACTCAATCAAGAAGTTCATTACACATCAAAATTTTGAAATAAGCGACCAAATAGCGACCTTTTAAAATTAAAGGTTTTCATTCAGCTATTAATGGTACTTTCAAAATATAGTTCGGGAGCCTCACTCTCCGCTAAGAAAACCCAATAGAGTAATCTGTTGGGTTTTTTGTTTTTCTGAAGTTGTTGAAAATTTCATTTTCATAAAACTGAAAGGAAAACAAAAAATAATAGATGCGAAGTATCTAGAGTTTTCTTAGAATTACTTTCATTTCTAGGGAATATGAAATAATCCCTCACTCTCCGCTGAAAGGGATTCTATCATTTAGAATCTCTTTTTTTGTATAAATAAGTAAGTTTTCTTCCTTCATTTTCAAATGGTTATTCGAAAATAAATCCATCATTGTAGGTGTTCGATAAATACCATTTTCATAGTATAAATTGCTGTCGAACACTATGTTTACAAATTCTCTTTTCTGTAAAGTATTAGCTTTTGAATAAACAAACTTCATATCTGTTAATTGATTCAGATTCTTTTCTAATATTTTAAAA